>CAKKQG010000210.1 GCA_919901875.1 Anaerolineales bacterium | reverse complement strand
CAGCACCGCAAAAATTATCGGGACGCACTTATTAAGGCTTAAGGAAAGTGACTAAAGTGAAAAGTGGAAAAGTGACTAAAGTGAAATCACTTCGCACTTTGAACTTTGAACTTCTCACTTCACTCATAATTCCTAATTCATAATTCGGATGAGCAGCTTCAGCAACCCCCACTACATGTATCTCTTCGACTTAAAGAACGGCAAGAAGAAACTCGCTTACGGTCAATCGCCCGAAGATGCCTTGAAAATTTTGGAGATGCGATTAAGCAAAGAAGAGATGGAGCAGATCATTCAAGACAAGTTCTTGAAGATCCATCAACGGCAACTGCAAGAGTATGTTCCGTTGCTTGGATAACGTCTACTCAGCCATCCGTCATTGCGAGCGCACTTTGCGAAGCAATCTCGGTCGCGCTATAAGATTGCTTCGTCGCGAAGAACGCTCCTCGCAATGACGCTGAGCAATCACGGGATAAGGCACAAATACTTCCGAAGTCTCGCAAACTTCGGAAGTGTAACAACCGATGCGAAAACAAAACTGGCGCAGAAGCCAGTTTTGTTCTTTAATAGAACGGTATGTTCTTCGCCGATCAACTTTCGCTGTTCGATCCCCCAACGGAATCACCTGCCCTTGATCCATCCGCCTCACTGAAAACGGCGGTGGCAACGTGGATCGATCATCTCCGCAGAAAAGACACGTCGAAGCACACGCTTCAAGCCTTCACCCTCGACGTTAAACTTCTGGTGGAATACGTTGAACCGAATTTGACGCTCAACCAGATCACCACAGCCCGCCTCAATCAATTTTTAAATTGGATGAGGACTGAGCGCGGCGTGCCCTGTTCCGATAAAACGTACGGGCGGCGTGTCACATCTGTCAAAGCGTTCTTCCGTTGGGTCACGCCGGTTGCCGGGCTGCGGCTCGATCCGGCCGAAGCGGTGCTACAGCTTTCGGTGCGAAGCCCATTGCCCGAAATGCTGACGGATGACGACGTGGAGAAGTGTTTGAACGCCGGAGAAATTATCAGGCGCAGCGAGAAGCCCGACATCCGCCCATTGCTGATCTTTAAGTTGCTACTCGAAACGGCGATGAAGAAAGTGGAAGTGGCGAATCTTAAACTGGAACACATCCATCAAGAGGATGGCATCCTTGAAGTGCGTTATCCCAAGAAGAAAGATTGGCCCAAAGAACGTAAATTGAAAATCTCGCGCGAGTGGTTAGAGTTGTTTAGCGAGTATCGCGCCGAGTATGCGCCGAAAGAGGCGGTGTTCAAATGGTCAACGCGCAACTTAGAATTTTTGTTGGGCGACACCGGACGCGCAGCGGGGTTAGAAAAAAATGTGTCGTTCGACATGATGCGCTGGACGAGCGCCGTGCGCGATTACAAAACGAAGGTTGACCCTGACGCCATTCGGCGCAAGATGGGACTCTCGACGATTCAATGGCGCGAGACGTTTGATCGAATTAAAAAGTTGACGGAAAGGTATTAAAGAAACGTCCCGAAGGCTACAAACCTTCGGGACGTTTTTTTATTTCTCCGGTGGTTTCTCCGGGTCGGCCGGTCTGCCGCCACCGATGATGATGCTCTGTCTCTTCTTGGGGTCGGCCGGACGCCCTACGGTTTGCGAATCGGGATCATCTTCCAAGTCGCCACCCGCGTCGCCGTCTTTGTTGGGGTCGGCCGGTCTGCCGCCGGTGCTTTTATCCTTATTAGGATCGGAAGGTCGCCCACTCCCCATCCTCAACGGCACGTTGATTTTTTTGTTAAGTGAAGTTGTCATAGCCTCTATACCTTTCTTGAAAAATAATTGTTGTCTATCGAACTCGCCTGATTCATTGTAAGGCTAAAAAGAGATTCAATGCAAGATGATCTTTCAGGATAAAGATTCTGATCCACGAAGTTCACGAAGATCACGAAAAAAAAG
>CAKKQG010000209.1:2345-5337 GCA_919901875.1 Anaerolineales bacterium | reverse complement strand
TTCCATCTTGATGACCGATGATCACATTCGGCACGTCGAGCGCGCGGAAGATGTCTACGCTCGTCGCCTTCTGCGCCATGCCTGGCACATCGTGATTGCCGACGAGCATGAAGACCGGAATTTTATCGGCGAGCTGTTTGATGCGTTTGGCGAACTCGCGCTGTTGTGTCGGATCGGGATCGCGGGTTTTAAAAGCGTCGCCGGCGAATATGACAAGATCGGCGTCGTGATCGAAAGCGTAGGCGACAACTTCATCGAGCCGATCTAAAAAATCGCGGATACGGCTCGATACGCCGAGCTGCGGATCGAGCCGACCATAATTTTCCATGCCGATGTGCAGATCGGCGAAGTGTAGAATTTTAATGGGCATGAAGGTATTATATTAGTAATTGGGAATTAGTAAGAGCGGTGAGCAATGAGCGGTGAGCAGTATGTGAAAGTTCACTGATAACTGATCACTGACAACTGATAACTTGTAACTATGTTTATTATTATCATGGGTGTCTCAGGCGTAGGTAAAACAACAATCGGCACAGCGTTGGCGAAAGATTTGGGTTGGAGCTTTGCCGATGCCGATGAATTTCATCCGCCCGCCAATATCGAGAAGATGAGTCGCGGAATTCCGTTAAACGACGATGATCGCGTTCCGTGGCTGCAAGCGATTCGGAATCATATTGTGAATCGCATGAACAAAGGCGAGAGCGGCGTGGTAACCTGTTCGGCCTTGAAGCAAAAGTATCGTGATGTATTGCAAGTGAATGAGCAAGTGAAGTTTGTCTATCTCAAAGGCGATTACGATTTGATTCTGAAACGTATGCAATCTCGCCAGCACTTTATGAAGCCCGAAATGTTGAAGAGTCAGTTTGAGGCGTTAGAAGAACCGAATGGGGCGATGGTGGTGGATGTTGAAAAGGAAGTAGGGGAAATAGTGGAAATGGTAAAACGGGAGTTGCGTTTGTAGCCCAATTAGTTTTATACTGGTGTCACAATGAAACGTGGATCGTTGAATCATCTTACCCCCGAAGAACGTCAGGCGTTGGATCAATTTGTCGAAGCCTTGAAGCGTGAAGGCAACGGACAGATTCTGCTGGCGGCTCTCTTCGGCTCGAAAGCGCGCGGCGATGGGGATGAAGAATCGGATGTGGATATTTTGATCGTGGCTGACCCGGCGACGAAAGAATTGCGAAACTCGATTCGCAAGATCACACCCGAGTTCCCGAACTATGAAGATGTGAATGATTTCTTAGTTGACCGCGCTAAGTGGCAAGATTACGCGCAACGCAAAGCGGCGTTCTGGCAAAATCTACAGCGTGATGGTGTGATGTTGTTGCGTACCCCAACGTTGCCAGATGAATTAACTGTCTTTGCTGATTTTACAGAGGAGGACATTGTGGCTGATCACAAACCTGAAATTAAACACTTCATTGAAGTAGCGCGTAACGCAGTGCACTCGGCTGAACGAAACTTTGATGAGGATGAGTATTACACCTCCTTCAACCGTTCCTATTATGCCGTGTTCTATGCGGCGAATGCGATGTTAGCTACATTAGGCTTGCAACGCAGTAGACATTCAAACGTTAAAAGCACTTTCCGAGAAAAATTTATCAAGACGAAACTGATTGAAGAGCAATATGGTGATGATTACGAAGAAGTGATGAAGAAGCGCGAAGATTCGGATTATGAGATCACGTTTGTGCCAACTGATGTGGAAGCGCGTGATTGCTTGGAGAGATCCAAACGTTTCGTGGAGAGAATAGAAAAGTATTTGAAGGACAACAAGTTTTTGGAGCAGCCCGCGTAGAGCCTGTCCTGAGCGTGTCGAAGGACGGGCTTTGTGTTTTTCGTTGCCGCGATTTCAATCGCTAGGCATTTAAACTCAGCAACTTCAACAACATCCTCACCATCCTCGCCGTTGCGCCCCAGATAATGTGACCTTCGTATTCTTTGTAGAAATACACCGGCACGGGCGGGCCACTCGCAATCGGTTGACGAAACTTCGTCTCTAAATTTGCCGGGTCGCGCAACCAACTCCACGGCACGCCGAACACCGCCGCGCACTCCTCGTGATTGATTTTAAATTGATAGGGATACGAGAACACTCCGACAATCGGCGTGATGCGCCACTGCGTCACCGTGAGCAATTCATCCAACTGCCCAATGATCTTCACATCATCGCGGCATAAGCCGATCTCCTCCTCTGCCTCACGCAACGCCGTCATCGTCGGCGACTCATCGCCCTCATCCACCTTGCCGCCGGGGAACGCCACTTGCCCTGTGTGTTCCTCCAGATGATCCGTGCGGCGCGTGAACAACAAATGCCACTCGCCGTTGTGTTCGTAAAGCGGCACTAACACGGCGGCGGGTCGCGCTTCCCATTCGGCGAGCGTGATGGGTTGATGCGCCGACAATGTGGCGCGGATCGATTCGATGTTCATGCGTAAGAGATCGTCCCGCAATATTCGCACTCCACCTCGTCGTCGTCCATCCATCGCAGACGCGCGCCGCACTTGGGGCAGTTGCTAATTAATTTTCGATCTGGCTTCGATTCAGGTGACGCCGCCTCGGCTGTGGCAAGCGACAACCCAAGTGGAGCTAATTTTCCGTTTATCTCCTTGATGAGCGCATCTGCCTCTTCTTTGAATCCTGCGCCTCGCAATTCGGCGATCATCTGCTGCGCGATCTGAATCGCTTGGCGCGGTCTGCCCGCCACCGCGATCCCGATTGCTTCTCGCGCTTGTGCCAACGCATTGTCGCCATCATTCGCTTTGAGATACGCTTGATACGCGCGATGGTGCATCTGCGCTGCGCGTTTCGGGCGTTGATGAGTCTCCGCCAGTTCAGCCAGTTCTGCTAGCGCATCGCCCGCCTCTTCATATTTACCATCATCAAAAAGTTGATTGGCGTGATCGAGCGCCTTGCGTGCTTCATCAGCGATCTCCCCGCCCGCGCCGAACAACGCGCCCAAGCCAAACATCCCGCGCAAGAAGCGCCG
>CAKKQG010000209.1:0-2245 GCA_919901875.1 Anaerolineales bacterium | reverse complement strand
CAGATCGCGCCGACGCTGTGGATCGAGTTCGGCTAACACCTCATCCAGCAACAGGATGGGCCACTCGCCTACTTTTTCTTTCATCCACGCCATCTCTGCTAGCTTTAACGATAACACCGCCGTGCGCCCCTGCCCGCGCGATCCATAAATTCCTAAATCAATTCCGCTGGCGTTGAATCGTAGATCGTCACGGTGAGGTCCGATCAGAGTCATACCGCGATCAATTTCGATGCGCCGCGTGGATTCGAGTTTCTCACGCAAGCTGGCGGCAATCGCCTCGGCGGCAACCCCTGATCGAGTCACCGGGGCGTCAATCCCCAATGCCAGTTGGGATGAATCGTCGGCAACAGGATCGAATGCCGGGTGATAGATTAATCGTAAATGTTCCGCGCCTTCGGTTAGCTCTTTGTGAATCGGCGAAGCCAAGCGCTCGATCTCTTCAATCGCTTTGGCGCGCGCGGCGATGAGCGTGCCCCCGTGACGGCACAACTCAGTATCCCAAAATTCTAACTCGGTTGTGCCGTTGCCGTTGCGCTCTTGCAATTGTTTGAGGAGCGCGTTGCGTTGACTCAAAATTTTTCCATACTCGCCCAACGCCAAACAATAAACGGAATCAATTTGGCACAGCGTGCTGTCGAGATAACGGCGGCGATCACCGGGTGAGCCTTCGACCAGCGCCATGTCTTGCGGCAAAAATAAAACGACGTTGACCGCGCCATGCAGATCACCCGCGCGGCGTTTGAGACCGTTGATGAAAATTGTTTTCTTGAGGCGTTGCTCGCGTGTTGCGCCTATCTCTTCGATTTCAACACGAATATCCACGCGGCGAATTTCATCTGCCGTGTGAACTTCGGCGACGACTTTCATATACGGGTGTGGATCATTTCTAATCGCTAACCAATGAATCAGCTGACGGTCTGTGGTAGCATGTGGCGAGTCGGCGGTGGCAAGATAATAAATTGCTTCGAGCAGACTCGTTTTGCCTTGCGCGTTGCGTCCAACGAGGATGAGGGGACCAGAAGGTAGATCAGCTTCGAGACGGGTGTAGTTGCGGAAGTTGGTTAACGAGAGGTGGGTAACGCGCACGAAAGCATTTTACCAAAGGCGTTGAATGAATTCAACGCCTGTTACGCCAAACGCGCTTAAGCGCGTTTCTTTGGTGTCAGCCGCGAATTCATTCGCGGCGTAAAGGTGAGTCATCGCGGAGATAGTGTATGTCGCAAAGTTCAACCGAGCGCAGCAACTTCAGCAAGTGGTTGTGGGTTGCCGCCCTCACGCCGATGTGTCTATGCGGCGTGGTGATGGCGGTTTTGTTTGGCACGAATCTCGTCACCCTGCGCCAGACGACTCAACAAGGATCACTTCGCAATACACAAGCACGCCTGACCTCACGCGCCATCTCTCTCACGTCTGCGGTGCGCCTCAAAGCCACCGAGCAGGCGCGCGCTCAAACCGCGACGGCGATTATGCAGGCGATGAGTGACGGCTCACGCTATCCGTTAATTCTCTCCGATGCGTTTGATGTAAATTCCAGAAATTGGTTGAACGGGACGTATGAGTCTGGCAAGAATAAAACAACGCTTGCTGTGTCCGAAGGAAAGTATCAATGGCATCTCACCGCCGGGGCGAAGGGCTTCATGCAAATTGTTACCACCGATGTCCCGCTGACGCCAAAATTTTATTTGGGCGTGGAAATTAAACAGTTGAGTGGTCCTGTCACGGCGGATTATGGGGTGGTCTTCCATAAAAGCGAGGACGATTTTTATTATTTCAACATTGATGGCAACCAATACTATCGGGTCAACCTGTGGCAGAACAACAAGTGGAAGCCGTTGGTCGTCGCGCGCAAGAATTATGCGATTCGCCTCAATGACGTGAACCGTTTGGTGGTGGTGGGCGATGGGGCAAATTATATTTTTTATATCAACGGGCAATTTGTGGATCGTATGAGCGCTTCGGAATTAAACGGCGGCGCGTTTGGACTCGCCGCGCAGATTGCCTCACCCGGCGATGACGTCATGCTGGAGTTCGACGATTTTGAGCTGCGCCTGCCGCCCGACACGGGGCTGCCGACTTCCACGCCCAATGCCTCTAACACCGTTGCGCCAACTTCCACGCGCACCCGCACGCCGACACGGGCGCCGTAAAAAAATAGACCTGTGAGGTCTTTAAGACCTCACAGGTCTTAGCGAAAAAATTTGGGTGAGGATGTTATACTCAACTTACGGAGATCGTCATGTTACAT
>CAKKQG010000208.1 GCA_919901875.1 Anaerolineales bacterium | reverse complement strand
AAGAAAAAATTGTCGCTGATCGTGGCGAATGACGTGAGCGCGAAAGATGCCGGGTTCTTCGTAGATACGAATCGGGTGACGATTATTGATGCGGGTGGGGGAGCGCAAACGCTGCCATTGATGAGTAAGGCAGAGGTGGCAGAGGCGGTGTGCGAGAGGGTGGAGAGGTTGTTGTTGTAACAAAAAAGACACCGAGTGTTTTCAAAACGCTCGGTGTCTTTTTTTTAGGTCTTTATCTTTCGTCCAACGGATCCCAGCGCTTTGCCGATTGTTTCAATCAGCAGACTTCCTGTATTGCCTTTAACAACATAGCCATAGACTAACGCTTCTTTTCCGGCAACGCGCTCGTCAATATCTTCGTAAGCGCTGTATACGATCACCGGTGGGGGATTCCTGATTTTTTTTTGGATCAAATCCAACACGTCGTAACCTGAAATACCCGGCATCATAATATCCAACACCACAACATCGGGCTTCTGATTTTCGTCAAGGAGCAGTGCCATAGCGACGGCGGCGTTGTTGGCGGTAAGCACTTCGTAGTTCGCCACCCCCAAACGTTTGCGGAGGATGGCAAGCACGTCTTCGTTATCATCTACGACTAAAATTTTGGGGTTGCTTTTGACATCTGTATTGCTCATAGTTGCTGATTATAGCGCGATTATTCGATTTGGCGAATTGTCTCCGCCCCATCGTCGTCCTCCTCGAAAGTTTTATCTTCGCGTCGTTCAACTTTGCCGCGGGTGATCTGAAAGAAATCGAAATCTCTGGCGACGAAAATGTTTGGGAAAACTGTTTTGGCTTCTTCGCGCACTTGCCGCTCGCGGTATCGCCGCGAGATATGAGTGAGCAGAAGGTTTTTCACACCGGCATCGCGCGCCAGAGTTGCCGCTTGCTTGGCAGTGAGATGCCCAAATTGTTTAGCGATGTCCGCTTCTTCCTCAATGTAAGTAGATTCGATCACCAGACCATCGGCATCGCGGCACATATCCACCAGATCATTCGTGCGCCCGGCGTCTCCGATGAAAATAAATTTTGTGCCGATCTGAAGTTCGCCCAAGACCTGTTCGGGGTTGATCACCACGCCATTCTTTAGCCTGACGGCATCCCCTTTGACGAGACGGCTGCGCTCAGGACCAAAGGGAACGTCTAGTGCATCCGCCTTTTCATTTAAGAAAGGTCGCCGCGATTTTTCTTCAAAGGCGAATCCGAAACAATCTGCGCCGCGATGTTGAACCGGAAACGCCGTCACCGTAAAATCTTTTTCGTCGAACAACTTGCCCGCCTTGATCGGGATGAAATGGATCGGCATGGGCGGCTTCGCTCCGCGCAGGACGATGCCATAAACGAGATCGTGAATGCGCTCCAACGCGCCCTTCGCCGCGTAAATTTCTATGAAGTCAATCGCTTCCCAGCGCGTGAAGGTTGAGATCAATCCTGCCAATCCCAAAATGTGATCAAGGTGAGCATGGGTGATCAAGATTCGATTGAGTCTCTTAAACCCAATGCCGCTTTGCAAAATTTGCCGCTGTGTGCCTTCGCCGCAATCAATGAGGAAGCGATGCTCATTGTGCATGACGATCTGCGCTGAGAGACCGCGATGGACGGAGGGAGCAGAGGCGGAGGTGCCGAGGAAGAGGATTTCAAACATGATGGGGATGAAAAGGTGAAGAGGTGAAGATGTGAGTCGCCATATAGTGAACGGGATGAAAGGGGTGAAGGGGATGAGTTATTTGCGTGACGATTTGGATTTCTGTCCTGAGGGCAACGTCCACGACGCAGAATGATTGATCATGCTGACCATCGTAATGAGAATCTGATCATAAGCCTTGTAAAGGGCAAGGGCGTCTTCGCGTTTAAGATATTTGCATTTTACTGCAAACTCTATCCATACCTGTGTTTCTGCCGCTTCGCTTTCCGCATCTGAGAGTTTGCTGATGAAATGCGCTTCGTAACGTCGCTTGCGCCATGCCTCCGCCAAGTTCGCGCACACAGATCGAGACGACCTTCGTATTTGGTCAGTGAGAGAATAAGTTTCTTCTTTTGGAAAAGATTTCGATAATTCAAAAATAGTCATCGCGCTGTCGAACGCTTTCTGGTAAACCTGCAAATCCCGATGGGTTGTAATCTTTTGCGCCATTTTATTTGTCCTTTCATCCTTTATCTCATTTAAATTTTGATAACTGAAAGATCATCCCCTTCACCCCCGTCATCCCCTTCAGATTTCACTCCGCTTTGAACGATCCGTTTTGCAGTGATAGCCTCTCAATAATCCTCATATCCGCCTTCGTTCCCTCAGGCTTCGAGAATACAACGATGTTCACGTAACTCGTCAGCGGACTCCCGCGCAAACGTTTCGCCAGCGTATCTTCAATTTGAAATATGCCCGCCGAATTATTCAACGTCACCGTGATCTCCACCGGATGGTTCTCACCTTTGGCAATTCTCACATCGTCAATCGCCAACGCCGAGACTGAATGAATATCTACTTTGCCTAAATCGAATGCGGTGCGTCCGCGACCTTTGGTGATGTCCGTGCCATCGGCGAGCGAAACGAGTGCCGCTTCAAACGTAAGCGGCATCGGGTTCAGATCGTGCGAGTGGATGGCGTGCAAAATAAACGCCCGCAGTTCGATGCGCCGTTCCACGTCGGGGTAAATTTGCGGCATGAGTCGATCCAGAATCGGTAGCGCGATCATCGCCCCCACCATTTCGTGACTCTGGCGATGCACTTGGTTGCCGATGTCGTGCAGTAAACACGCGGCGACAATCACCGCGCAGGCATCGCCTTCATCGCCCGCGCCGCTTCGCGCCACATCGGGCGCAATGCTCGCCTCACGCAGCAAATCGAAAATCAAAACGCCATTCGCCGCCACAATGCGAGCATGAGTCTCGCCGTGATCGTTGTAATACAATTTGGTCACGGTTAAATAATCTGCCATGTCCCAATTGGCGCGCACTTCGGCATCGCCTGTCAATATCTCCCACATCTTCGCCGCGCGCGGGTAACGTTTCCACAACGGCTCAATCGCCGCCAATGAGCGCTCTTCCAAATCGGAATAATTGTTGTCGAGCGTGATCTCGACTCCGCGATTGCGAAAGATGCGTTGAGGGTGTTGGGTGATGTGGGGCACATTTTCTCCTTACGCAATACGGAATACGTATTACGTATTCCGTATTGCGTATTCCGTATTATGTGGATCGCGCTACTGCTGTTAGAAACAACACGATGATGCCACAAATTAAATTAAATTGATTCAACCGCGCTTCGCGCGCGATTAAGACGGTGACGCGGTCTCCGTTTAATTTCCCTTTTGCCTGCAACAAACTGGATCGTTTCAGTTCGGGCGCGACGACCCACAGCGAATACGCACTT
>CAKKQG010000207.1 GCA_919901875.1 Anaerolineales bacterium | reverse complement strand
ATCCATGGTCGTCGGGGGAAGCGGTGGTAGATCGGCGTTAATGATGGATGTTTCTTGTTCGGCGATCATATCGGTGATGCCAAAGTTGTTGCGCGCATTGCAATTACCTTCGAGACACGAACTGATCATATTCTGGATAATATCGTCATAATCTACGCCGAGATATGAACCGCGTACCGCCGCCACGCCGACGGGGGTTTGCACGTCAAATGACCCTCCGTTGAGCGCGGCATTTAAGATGACCCACACCTTGCCGCTGAGCAAATCGAGTCGGGTCACGGGTTGAGTGTTGTCTCCTGCAAGTTCGCCAACGGTGAAGAGTGTGCTGGCTCCAATGCGTACGATGGTGCCGGGGCTGACGTCAATGCGCGCCGTGCTTCCGGCAAACGTTTGTATTTGCGTTCCGGCTGTCAAAGCCTGACCGGCTGTCGCATCCGACCAATCGGCGTTGACGGACAGGCGGAGTTTGACGGTGCCGTTGACCTCGACGATTTGGGCGGTTCGGGATAACGATGTTGCAGAGGTTCCTCCCAACGGGATCGTTGTAGACGTTGCGTTGGGTGAAGGAGTGCTGCAAGCAACAACGATCACCAAGAAGGCAACCGCCCATGCCCATATGGGGTGAATAGAAACTGTAGAGCGAGAAGGGCTTTTCATTTCATCACACATACAATGAGTCAATCAACCCTAATGATCATGCGGTCATTTCGGTTTATGACTCTATTGCTTTACTTTAGGCAAACAACGCGCGGACTTTCTCTTCTTCTTTCGCGCCCTTACGCCCGATGACGCGATAGATACCCACCGGTTTTGTTTTGCCTTTCACCATGCGCGCTTCGGCGAACTCGGCCTCGTAGTCATCTTTGACCTGATCGTAGGTGAACTCACTGATGAGTAGAGGCCATTTTAAGTCTTTGGTCAGGTCTTGTAAACGTGACGCTAGGTTCACGCTGTCGCCGATGCAGGTGTAGTTGATGCGCTTTTGCGAACCGATCAACCCCACAAAAGCGTCGCCGGTGTTGATGCCGATGCCCATTTCAAAATTGGTCGGGCGGTTGGTCGTTTGTGACCATCTGGCTTTCATTTGATCCAGCGTCTGCCGCATCTCGATAGAGGCAAGCACGGCGCGTTTGGCGTGATCGGCTTGGGCGATGGGAGCGTTGAAGAATGCCATGATCAGATCACCTTCGTATTTATCAATCGTGCCGCCGTGTTTTAGGATCACGTCGCTCATGATGCCGAGATATTCGTTCAATAAATCCACGACTTCGGTTGGAGACATCTTCTCGGACATGGTAGTGAAACCGCGAATATCGGAGAACAACACGGTCAGCTCGGTGCGTTGCCCGCGCGAGGCTTCAATGCCTTGCTCAATAATTTGCTCGACCATCTCCGGCGAAATAAATTGGGCGAACAGATTACGCACGCGGCGTTTCTCTAACGCCTCATTCGTCGCGCGATACACAGCCGGAACGGCAAAACCAAGCACCAAACTGGTGACAGGGGCAACCACGTAGATTTCAGTTCGATATTGAATGAAACTAACGACCCAGAGTGCAAGATAAAGCAACAATGCGCCGAGTGTTAAGCCCGCGCCTAATAGAGGGCGGCTGTTTAAACTGAAGAGATACGCCATGACGCCCATCACCAACGTCATCAACACTCCGACGATGGGCGGCGAGCGGCGGATGAAGAGTTGAGTCAAAATTGTTTCGATGACGTTGGCATGGACTTCAACTCCGGGCATAGGCGAGATGCCGCTAAACGGCGTGGGGTAGTTATCTTGCAATACAACGCTGGTCGATCCGATCAGCACAATTTTATCTTTGAAAAAACTTGCGCCGTCCCGTTTTTCTTCCAGATCGCCATTGACCACTTGATAGGCTGGAATTTGATTGAAAACTTGGTTGGGTATTCCCCGATAATTCACATTCAAGAATCCTTGTTCGGCTGAAACAAAAATATCGCCGAAGCGCACGCCACTGGCAGAGACGGATGTGGGCAGTGGGGCATTTAAATAATTTAGCGCGGCAAGTGCCGACCACGAGAAGTAAGCTTTGCCGTCCGAATGGATTCGATAAATCGGCATTGAGCGAATAAAGCCATCGGCATCACGGTTGAGGTTGGCTAACCCCAAATGTTTTGCCCCTTCTTCGAATTCGGGCAGAGGTCGGCGAAGTTCGTCATATTTGAAACCGGCTTGCTCAATGTGGTTGATGTCGTTTGCCAAGATGATGTTGCCGGCATTTTTGATAGCCTTTGCCAACGCCGCATCGCCGTCTTTATCTAAACTAGGTTCGTACCAGAAAATATCAACCGCAATCACTTTCGGTTTACCCGAAGCGACCTTATTGATAATGTCGGCAAAGTATTTGCGTGGCCAAGGCCATTGCAGCTTATTCTCTCGGAATGACTCGTCGTCAATCGTGACGATGACGATAGAAGTCTCAGGTGTGTCCGATTTTGGATTGTTTTTGGGTCCGTAAAGCGGCGCGATAGGTCCGCGTATGGTGAAGGCGGCATCAATCGTTTTGAGTTCTAAAAACTCGAACATACCAAATACGGCAGCGAGCGTGATGAGGAAGATGGTGCCAATCGCCAGTAGTGTGGAGCGGCTTCTTAGGTTAGTAACAAACGCGCGGACTTCTCCGCGAATCCTCTTTTGCATGATCTCCTCCGACCTTTCGTCATTGCGAGCGTTCTTCGCCAAGCAATCTCAGAGCGAAGCAATCTCAGACTCTGCCGACATGAGATTGCTTCGGCGCAAAGTGCGCGCCTCGCAATGACGTCTGAATAATTACCTCAACTCAATTTTATGATCAACCACTTCAACATCAGGCGCGTAACGCTCAATCCACTGCACCGATTTTTCTAACAGGCTATGCACCAAGCCTACATCCGTCGAGACGGTGACTAAACCGATCTCTGCCGATTGCCACACATCCTGCAAATCTGTTTCCGCCACCGCCAAATTAAACTCGCGCGGCAGGCGCACCAGAATCGGTTTGAGCCGCCCGCGTTTGCCTTTCAATGAATCGTTTCCCGGCAAATGCAGCCGCACCACGCACGCGCCAATGATCATGCGGTGATTGTAGCAGAGAGGCGTTTGGTTTGGGAATAAGGAAAGAGTTACAATTGCGTAAACGTTAATGCGCTTTGATGCGTATTGCGTATTCTGTATGGCGTATCTCTTTACGCTTTACGCAATACGGAATACGTTTGACCATGTCTAAATTTTTTCAAATCGTTATCGGTCTCGCCCTTCTCGTCGTCGCCGCTTTTGTGGGATACGGGATCGTCAATGCCCTCAACAATGTGACTCAACCTATCGCCGCCACCAACAACACGGTGGCAACGTCTATTGCACTGATACTGCCACCCACGCCCACACCTCTGCCTAACGGCGCATCAGTCGTGTTGTCTATGAAATCGTTAGCGCGGTTAGAGACGGCGCAGTTCACGATTGAAAAAGTGATCATCAAGGAGCAAGGGCAGGGCGCGCTCGGCGCGTTGTTCGGTGATCGGGTGATCTTCGTGGCGCATGGTGATGTGATCGCCGGAGTTGATCTAAGCAAGCTTGCCACAGGGGATGCCGTCGTTTTCGCTGATGGCAAAGCCTTCATCACCTTGCCCGCGCCGCAAATTTTTGTGACGAGCATTGACAACAACAAATCCTACATCGTGGATCGCCAAACGGGTTTGCTCACCAAAGGCAACGTCACGCTCGAAACGCAAGCGCGGCAAGAGGCGCAAAAAGAAATTGAGAAATCCGCAATTGAAGCGGGCATTCTGACTCAGGCGCAAAAAAATTCCGAGTTCTATCTTAAACAACTGATGTTGACTCTCGGTTATAAAGATGTAACATTTATTCGCGCGACGGCGACCCCGTAGAACAGTTATAGTCAGTGGTAGTCTAGCCCCTTGTGGGCGACTAGAATGATTTTCGAATGAATTGGCTGGAGAAGTTCTTTGCGTTACAATTCAATTATGGTTGCGATTAATCAAGTTCCTTCTCATGACATTCAACTTCAGCAGATCATAGAGCGTATTACTGCTTCTTACACTCCAGAAAAGATCATTCTTTTTGGATCGCGCGCTTACGGTGTGCCAGATGCCGACAGCGATTTTGATATCTTAATTATCAAGGAAACCTCAGACGTGCCGCGTGAACGCCGCTATCAAGTACGCAAAATTCTTTGGCTCTTGCCATTGAAAGCGGCAGTTGAGCCGATTGTTTTGACTCAAACTGAATTAACTCAGCGTCTTAGCGCAGGCGATTCTTTCGTCAATAAAATTATCCGCGAGGGACGAATTCTCTATGAACGAAAACGACTCGTTGAACCCGCTTGATTGGTACACTGTAGGCAAACGCGATTTAAAGGCTGCCCGATCTCTTTTGCATGACGATGAAGAAGTATTGGCAGTTGCGGGGCTCTTATTGCAACAATCACTTGAGAAGTATTTGAAAGGATATTTACTTTCAAAAGGATGGTCTTTGCACCGCACTCATGATCTGGGTTTGCTTCTCAAATCGTTGATTGAATACGAAAGTGATTTTTCGGAATTCTCTGATGAATGTTTGAAGATCACTGACTTTTATACAGAGAACCGTTATCCACTGTATGTCACTTCGCCTGTTGAGCGCTCTGAACTTGAAAAGCTTTTCTCTGCCGCAGAAAAATTGATTGAGCGTATTGAGAGTCGTTCTAAATCCAGTTGAACCTCTCCTCTCTCCAATCCCTCACCTCACCTCTCGGTGACGCCGCCATTGCTGCGGCGCGTGATCTTAACCCGACCGAAGAATCTTTTCTTCCGTGTCTCACCAAACTGCAAAAGCAGTTCGATTCCGATTTGGCGAAAGCGGCGTTAGAAATCGTCATCCTTCGCAAAAAAGCGCAGACCAAATTCTCTCGCGCCGACTCGATGTTCTTCACCCGCGCCGGACTCGAAATGGCTTCAGGCGAGATCATCAGCCGCTACCGCGCAAAACGTTTTGCGAAATTTGATCGCGTGGC
>CAKKQG010000206.1:3117-12278 GCA_919901875.1 Anaerolineales bacterium | reverse complement strand
GCGCGATATCTCTTTGCCTGTTTTCTGTCCTATTAATGGTGGAGCGATCATGGACATACGTTTGGGGGTGCGAAACAGCGGCACCTGCGATTGGGGACGCGAGTATCGGGTTATGTTTGTCGAGGGCAGTTCAATGGGCGCAGCGAATGAACAGGCGTTGTATCCGGCGAAAGCCGGGAGCGAAGCGATCATTCAAATCAGCATGACCGCGCCCATCGCGCCGGGCGATTACAACGGCAAGTGGCAATTGCGCGATCCAAAAGGCAAATCTTTTGGTGAAGTGTTGTTCATAAAAATAAAAGTGTTGGCAGCGACGGCGACGCCTTAAACAAAAAAAGACCTCCGAGTTCTTAAAGAACTCGGAGGTCTTTTTTAAACATTCAACAACGATGGCAACTCTCGCAACGCCATCGCCAACCTTACCCCGTGCCACGTCAATAGCGATCCATCTACAACATGCACCCGATTATTTTTCACCGCAGGCAGATCGCTGAACTGCATCCAATACTCCACGTCGTCATCGGAAAATTCAAACGGCTCGGTGGGCAATAGAATCACGTCGGGTTGTGATTTTAGAATCTCTTCAAGAGTCACACGAGGGTAGCGCGTATCGCGTTCAGGCTCTTCTTGCGGTTGTTGAGTCGAATCGAGATCGGCGGCGAGCGGGTAGCGGCGGTGGCGATCGGCAAACACATTTGCCCCGCCGCACACTTTGATCACATCACTAACGTAGGTGTCACCGTTGATCGTCATCCACCAATCGGCTTCGCGCCAGATGGGGCAGAACACACGCGGCGGCGATTCATTCGACTCTGCCGCCATCGAAGTCCACTCGTAAGTTTTCTCCAGCGTCACAATGCGCTGCCCTTGTAACGGCACGTTGAAGCGACGAATCAACTCCCACATCTCGTCAATCGCTTGGCGCATCGTTTTAGGGAAAGACAACCACACGTCGAACCCTGATGCTTGAAAAAATTCGACATCGTCGCGCGTGTTCTCTTCTTGATTGGCGATGATCAGATCGGGCGCAAGTGAGATCACTAGATTGCGATCCACATTTTTCGTGCCACCCACTTTTCGGATCGCTTTAACTTTTTCTGCGGGGGAAATACAGTAATCGGTGACGCCAACGAGTCGCTCGCCCACCCCAAATTCAAACATCGATTCGGTCATGCTGGGAACGAGGGAGACGACGCGCATTGGCGAATGGCTTATAGCAGATGGCATGTAGCAAATGGCGGATGGCTTATAGCGAATGGCAGATGGCTAATGGCTAATGGCGGATGGCTTAAGGCTATACGCAATACGCTATACGCAATACGCTATATGCCATCCGCCATCCGCTATTTCTTACAATTACATCCGCCGCCTTCATGCTTTGAGCAAGGTTGCCCCGATTTAGTTTGCAATGCTTGTAACTCTTCAAGCGGTTGTAGATCATCTTTGCTAAATTCGTGGCGCATATCTGCTAACTGCACCAACACCGTTTGCTTAAGCGGATTCACATCCAGCACTTTGCCTTCGCCTTTGGGAGTCATGACACGCTTGTTGCGCTTGGGCAGAGTCTTGCGCGCCTCAACGTATTGTTCGTATTCATACACCAAGCAACAGCGCAGGCGCCCGCACATGCCGGTGATCTCATCGGGGTCAAGTGAGATGCCTTGCTCCTTCGCCATCTTGATCGAGACCGGGCTGAACTCGGTCAGGAAGGTTGAGCAGCATCGCTCTTCGAGTCCGCACGCCCCCGCGCCGCCGATCAACTTCGCCACATCGCGCGGTCCGATCTGACGCAGATCAATGTGCGTGTTCGGATAGATTTTTTGCATGTCCGGCTGAAGCGATTTCAAATCGGTTTTTCTGCCCTCTCGATTTCCATCGTGTCCGCCTTGCCGTTTAGCGAATTCGTCGTCTTCGTCCACGCTGAAGAAAAACGTGACGCGCGAGCCGTCATAGTTGTATTCGGCTTTGACGATCTTCACCCCTTTCAATCCCAACTCCGAAGCGCGCGCGCGGGCGTTGATCATCGCTTCAGTTTCTTTCGCCTGCCATTGTTGCTGCATCATCAAATCGCGCGGCGTCGCAACGCGGTCAATGCGTTTATATCCGCCTTCGGTTGGCGGCGGCGCATCGGCGACAAACTTAATCACCTCACCCATTTGCGATCCGCGTTGTGTTTCCACGATCACCCGATCCCCCTGCCTCACTTGCGGATGAGCCACAGCGTCAAAGTGATAGAGCTTGCCGACGCGATAAAAGCGCACGCCGATGATCGAACTTGTTTTTTTGTGTGTAGTAGTTAACATAACCTGTCTTTAGAAAGCGGGTTTCTTGAAGAAACCCGCTTTCTTGTTTAGGCGATCATCTCAACCGAAATTAAATTATCTTTGCGGCTTAACGTTTGCAGGCTGATCTTCGCCGCGATGTCTTCGGCAATAGCGCGGAAAGCTTTCGCCGCTGCCGAGTCGGGATGTGAAACCAGGATCGGGACTCCGTTGTCGCCGCCAATCCGAACTTGAGCATCTATCGGCACTTCACCGATGAACGGCACCCCGAGTTCCGCCGCCAATTTTTTTCCGCCGCCGCGCCCAAATAAATCCATCTGCGATCCATCGGGCATGGCGAGATAGCTCATGTTCTCCACAACGCCCAACAGCGGAACTTCCATCTGTTTAAACATCATCGCGCCGCGACGCGCATCGGCTTGTGACACTTCTTGCGGCAGGGTGACGATGACGCTGCCCGAAAGCGGGACGGCTTGCGAAACCGAGAGCGGTGCATCGCCCGTGCCGGGCGGCAAGTCCACAATTAAATAATCGAGTTCGCCCCACTCCACTTCTGTTAAAAATTGTCGTATCGCCGAGTGCAGCATCGGTCCGCGCCAGATCAAGGGTTGATCGGGTTTCACCAGAAAACCCATAGACATCAACTTCACGCCGTGCGCGGTTGCCGGCACCATCATTTGACCTTTGGGCGGTGGCATACGCAATGCGCCCAACATGATGTTGGCATTGGGTCCATAAATATCTGCATCCAACAAACCCACACTCGCCCCGGCTTGCGCCAACGCCACTGCCACGTTCACCGACACGGTGGATTTTCCAACGCCGCCTTTGCCCGATCCGATCGCCAACGTATTTTTCACCGGCAAAGAAATTTGCCCAATGATACGGTTATCGGTTGGGACGTTGGAACTCCATTTAATGCTGACGTTCTCCACGCCAATCTTTTTCAATGCGCCGCGCGCGTCACGTTCCATGACGTGCTTCAAGGGACAGGCGGGAGTCGTCAGCATCACGGTAAAGTTGACGGCGTCACCTTTGATCTCCAGATCGCGCACCATGTTGAGAGTCACTAAATCTTTGTGCAGTTCGGGCTCGATCACCGTGCCAAGAGCCTTCATCACTGCGTCATTAGTAAATTGATTTGCCATGAGATGTATTCTAACGGATAAAGAGAAAAGCCGCCAAAGAGTCTCGGCGGCTTTGAAATACGTATTGCGTATTTCGTATTCCGTATTCCGTTACGCAATACGGAATACGTTTGACTAACTTTTCGCAGCAGGAGCGGCAGCCGCCGCCGCTTTCTTTGCCGCCTTCTTCGCTTCTTCTTCGGCGCGGGCTTTTTCTTCGGCGGCGTAATCGGTTGGACGCAGTGAGGCGTAGTAACTCAGAGGTCGATCCAATTTTGCTTTATCGTAAATGTGCGCCGTCGTGCGATCAAACGAGGCGAGTTCAAAATTGTGATCCATCTTAATCGCATCAAACGGGCAATACTCGGCGCAGTAGCCGCAGTTCATGCAGATGTCGGTATCAATATAAAACTCTTTCGGCTGTGGGATCGGGCGATTAGTCACCGCATCATTGGTGCGCACGATCCAAATACATTGCGGCGGACACACTTTGGCGCAGATGCCACAAGACGTACATCGATCTTCGTGCTTGCCATCTTTCTCTTCGTAGATCAAAAACGGAATATACCGAAAGCGTTCAGGGATGTTCAATTTTTCATCGGGGTATTGAACCGTGAACAGCCCTTTGCCTTTGGTGGATTGCCGATAGGCTTTCTTCTCTGGCGAGACATACTTCGAACTCAACCAACGAATGTCGTCCACATATGTATCAACAAAGTGACCGAGAGTCACCACCATACCTTTAAGAACACCGAGTCCGTACATTTTTATTTTTCCCTTTTCTTCATTTCCACTATTTCCGTGACTGCTCACCGTCATTGCGAGTCTTCGAGAAGCAATCTCATAGCGCGACCGAGATTGCTTCGCAAAGTGCGCTCGCAATGACGAATCGGCTGAGCGGTTATGGAAATGCTTTATCAGCGATCCGTTTCACCTAACACAATATCAATACTGCCCAAGATCACCACCACATCGGCAATCTTGTGACCCTTACACAGTTCGCCCAAGATCGTTAAGTTGATGAAGGATGGAGCGCGGATGTGATAACGATAGGCGTTGTTCTTGCCTTGTGAGACGACGTAATAACCAAGTTCGCCTTTGGGACCTTCTACACGCCCGTACGATTCACCGGCTGGGACGCGGACAGTGTATTGCGGCTTCCCTGCCAAGATGTCGCCACCCTTCGGCATATCACGCAGCACTTGTTGGCAGATCTTCGCGCTCTCGTACATTTCGTCCATGCGGATGAGATAGCGATCATAAATGTCGCCATTGGGTCTCGTGCAAACATTGAAGTCGAAGCGATCATAGATGCTGTACGGTTCGGCGCGGCGCAAGTCGTAAGGCACGTTTGAGGCGCGGAGCAAAGGTCCGGTGCAGCTATAGGCTATCGCTTGTTGAGGCGGCAACACCCCGACTCCGATACAGCGAGATTTAATGATCTCATTCTCGGTCAGATATTCGTGCAGAGCATCAAACGCTTTCGGCAAACGGTTGTGGACGAGATCAATTAAAAAGTCCATCGTGTTCTCGTCGTTGAGCTTCTCCGGCAGATCGCGGGCGACGCCGCCGAAGCGCATGTAATTGCACATCATACGCGAGCCAGCCGTCGCTTCAAAGAAATCGAGAATCAATTCGCGCTCACGAATAGCGTACAGCGCGGGTGTGAAGAACGCGCCCAGATCGTTAAGCAAAAATCCGATTGCCCACAAGTGATTGCAGATACGAGTCAACTCGACCATCAACACGCGAATATACTCGGCGCGTTCCGGGACTTTCAACTTCATCATTTTCTCAATCGTCAAGGCATAGCCCAAGTTGTTGCTCATCGAACAAAGGTAATCGAGACGATCTGTGAAGGGCATGTTCTGTAAGAACGTGTTGCGCTCGCCGATCTTTTCGTGGTTGCGATGCAGGTAGCCCATCACCGGCTGCAAATCCACAATCGTCTCGCCGTCGAGACGCACCAACATGCGGAACACGCCGTGCGTAGAGGGATGTTGCGGTCCTAAGTTGACGACGATAGTGTCGGTCTTGAGATGACCCACGCCGCCCGCCATCTGGCTGACCGTTAACTCCGGCGCGAGGATCACATCTTTCTCCGGCGCCCAATTTTCGAGATTGAAACCTTCGGGGTAAGCCACATTGTGACCAAAAGGATTCTTTTCTTCAGAGCGATAGAAGTTGCCGCCGGGCCAGCGCGAGTCGAATGGTTTGAGGTCTTGCTCAAAGTAAGCTTCTTTCCAATCTTTGCGAAGCGGGTAGCCGCCAAACCCATCCCACATCAAAATGCGCTTGAGGTTGGGGTGACCGCTGAACTTGAAGCCATACATATCGTAGGCTTCGCGTTCTTGGAAGTCGGCGCCGGGGTAGATAGATACCAACGACGGTATCGCCGGGTCATCGCGCGGCACTTGCACTTTAAGCGTCAACGCCGCTCCGCCGCTCGTCCTATAAGCGTGGTACACCGCTTCCAATTTTCCATCGGCGATGTAATCTACGCCGGTGATCGAGGAGAGGTAATCGTAACCCATCTCATCACGCAGCGCGGTCGCCACGTCAATTAATTTATCTGCCGATACAACGTAACCGGAATAACCGGCGCGTGTATCAGCCGTCACCACGCCGGGGAAACGCCCTTCAAGACCTTGGGCGGTAGATTCAATAACGGGAGCAGTCATGAAAATTTCCTTTCAACCCTAAGCAGCTTTTTTGTAATTGCTCAGGCGTCATTGCGAGGAGCGTTCTGTGCGACGAAGCAATCTCAAAGCGCGACCGAGATTGCTTCGCGAAGTGCGCTCGCAATGACGAAGTGGATGAGTAGTTACGCTTTTTCTTTGTGCGCGTGTTGCCTGATCGCCGGCAACTGTCGTAGATCAATAAGATCGGGCCCAAGAAGCGGAATCGGAACAGGGTCGCCGTTGCCCGGTTGATACCACGGCACACTTAAGATTGATTGCTTATCTATTTTCTCTTGCAGCTTCATCAAGCCGTTGAGCAGCGCTTGCGGCGTGGGAGGACAGCCCGGCACATACACATCCACCGGAATAAATTTATCCACACCCGACACGACGTTGTAACCTTCTTTAAAAGGTCCGCCGCCACTGGCACAGGCGCCCATCGCCATCACGTACTTGGGTTCCGGCATTTGGTTGTAGAGGCGCACGATCACCGGGATCATTTTCTTCGTCACCGTTCCCGAGACGATCATCAGATCGCTTTGGCGCGGGCTGGGGCGCATCACTTCCATACCGAAGCGCGCCAAGTCGTAGCGGCTCGCCGCCGTGCAGATCATTTCAATGGCGCAGCAAGCCAAGCCGAACATCATAGGCCAGATCGCGCTGCGTCGTCCCCAGTTGTAAATTTTATCTATCGAGGTGATGACGATGTTCGATTTTAATTCGTCAGGCACCGGCAAGTTGGGGTCTTGCAAGTCTTGCATGGGATCAGTCATAGAGTTGTTATCTCCTCAAGCCAATCAGAATAAATGGCTGTTAAAATTTCGTCGTTCACCAGAGCAGGGTCGTCGGCAAAATCCGGCAAAGCCACCGTCCACTCTAATATATTTTGTAACGTAACTTCTTCTAAGTTCACGTCGGGATGAGATTGTATCAAACGCAGAGCAATTTCGTAAGACCCGTCCCAATAAAGCATAGAGCAAATGGCTGATAGCAGATAGCGAATGGCTTTTGAATCAGGGATCAGAAATCCACGATCAGCAATTTCTATTCAAACACCGTCTCGGTCAAAAATTCCAGACCGCTTAACACTTCGGAACGCATCGTCTCGCCTTCACCGTATCGTCCGAGCATTTCGTATTTGCCGTCGCGCAAAACGAACACTTCGACAAAGATCGTTTCGGGATATATGAGCCAATATTCACGCGCGCCGTGCTTGGCGTAATTTTCCATTTTTTCTTTGCGGTCAATGCGGCGCGATGAGGGCGAAACAATTTCAACCACCAGATCAGGCGCGCCAACAATGTCCACCTCAGTAATCTTTGCCTTACTCTCCTTTGCCACAAACAGCACATCGGGTTGATAGCACAGATCGTCACTGAGTTGAACGTCAAGGGGAGCAACAAACACTCGTCCGAGGTCTTTCTCTTTAGCAAACGCTTTGAGTTTCACGGCTAAATTAAGCAATACATTTTGATGTGCTGTCGTCGGTGAAGGCATAATTCTTAATTCCCCTTCCACTAATTCATATCGTGTTCCATCATCGGGCATGGCGCGATAGTCGGCATACGTTAACCGCTGCGCTTTCATGGTAGGTTGAATGTTTGTTTGAGGAGGAGCCGCTACTGCCATATCACTCACCTTATCTTTTACGAAGTGCTTCCCAAGATCGAGTCGGTGTCAATCTGCGCCCGTTGTAACCGACCCGAATAATCAATGTAAATTGATTTCCACTCGGTGAACACTTCCAGTGCCGCTTGCCCCGCTTCACGATGACCGTTGCCCGTGCCGCGCACGCCGCCAAACGGAAATTGAATCTCCGCGCCCGTCGTGCCATGATTCACGTAGACGATGCCGCTCGCCAGATCGCGCATCGCCGTAAACGCCGCGCTGACGTTTTCGGTGAAGATGGACGACGACAAGCCGTAGGCCGACTCGTTATTCACCTGCACCGCTTCTTCCAACGAACCCACTTCAATAATTGAAAGCACGGGACCAAAAATTTCTTCTTGGGCGATCCGCATTGAAGGAGTCACATTATCGAATAAGGTCGGCTCGTAGAAGAAGCCCTTACCGTAGTCGCTGTAAATTTTACCGCCAACCAATAACCGCGCGCCCTCTTTTTGTCCGATGCCAACGTAGTCGTGAACTTTCGATTGAGCAACTTTGTTGATCAACGGACCCACATCGGTTGTCGGCAACAAACCATCGCCCAGTTTTAATTTCAGTGTGCGCTCAACTAAGGCTTCCTTCAATTTGGGCGCGATCCCTTTCTGCACAATCAAACGTGAACAGGCTGTGCAGCGTTGCCCGGTCGTGCCGAAGGCAGACCACAAGATGGCGTTGACCGCCAGATCGAAGTTGGCGTCGTCGAGAACCGTGATGGCATTCTTGCCGCCCATCTCCAACGAAACTTTTTTGTTGAGCTTGCCCGCCTCAGCGGCAATCGTCGTCCCGGTCTTGGTCGAGCCAGTGAACGAGATCGCTTTCACTTTGGGATGACGCACTAACGCTTGACCCACTTCAATACCGGGTGCGGTGATCACATTGATCACGCCCGCAGGCAAACCGGCGTCCTCAAAAACTTTTACAAATTCGATTCCAAGTATCGGGGTTTCGGGTGAGGGTTTATAAACAAGAGTGTTGCCTGCGACCAATGCCGGGAAAATTTTCCAAGAGGGGACGGCGAGAGGGAAATTCCACGGGGTGATGATGGCACACACGCCGACAGGTTCGCGCACCGCCATGCCAAATTTGTTCGGCATCTCGACCGGCGCGGTGTAACCCAACATGCGGCGTCCCTCGCCGCCCATGTAGAACGCCATATCAATCGCTTCTTGCACATCGCCGCGCGCTTCGGCGATCACTTTGCCCATCTCGCGCGTGAGCAATTGCGAGAGTTGCTCTTTGCGCTCCTGAAGCAGTTGCCCGACGCGATACAAAATCTCGCCGCGGCGCGGCGCAGGAGTCAATCGCCAGGCATTAAACGCGCGCGAAGCGGCTTCAACAGCCGCCTCGACATCGGAAACTTCTGCTTGAGAAATTTCTCCGACGATTTCTTCATTCGCCGGGTT
>CAKKQG010000206.1:0-3017 GCA_919901875.1 Anaerolineales bacterium | reverse complement strand
CCTTCTCATTCGCGCCCATAATCAGGATATCCACAGTGTAACGCTGACCGTGTTTGTCTTTCCTGCCAGCAACAGATTCTGATTCTAAAACTTTTTCCTCGATCTGCTTCTTTAGGCTGGCAAAATTCTCCAACGTAAAGCCTAAACTCTCACGAAAGCGGCGAGCTTTATGTCGTCCTTTGGGATGATCTTCATTCAAAGCATACTCAGTGAACTTGCGATCATCAATCTGAATGTGCTGCACGATCTGGCTAAGTTTCATTCTTTGGGGCAAATTCCGAATTCATCTGCAGCCATCACGTCATCCACGAATTCCATGCGCTCATCATCGGTTAACGTGTCCCAATTACGCCCACGCTCCGCGGCTACTCGCCTCGCTTGCCCTTCTCCATACTGTGCCAGATCGAGCCAGTTCTCCCAAAGTTTCGCGCGCAGGGTTTGATAAAGTGACGCTTGCAACCCTCTCGGCAACTGTTCAACCAGAGCGACGACCTGTTCATTGGTTAGTGTTATGTTAGTGAGCGTCAAAGTAGGCATACAACTTCCTTTCGTAGCTACAGCCGTTCAGATTATATCTACTAACAACAGGGTCAACAAGGGAAGAAAAAACTTCGCGTCACTTGTTGACGGTGTTGCCAAGTGTTGCTACAATCATAACAACGAATCAGAGTTCGGAAGTTTTAAAAACTTCCGAACTCTACTAAAGGAGAATTCAAATGAGTGTTGAACTTGAAACGACTACGATCACAGTAACAGACTCTGCGGCAAACAAAGTGCGTGATATTCTGGCGCAGCGCAATATGGCTACTAGCGGCTTGCGCGTGTTCGTCTCTGGCGGCGGATGCTCCGGCATGCAATATGGCATGGCGGTTGAAGCCCAGCCGCGTGAATTCGATGCCGTGATCGAAGCCGGTGACGGCGTGAAAGTATTTATCGATCCAACATCAATGATGTATCTCTCTGGCGCCAACATTGATTACGTGGATAACATCATGGGCGGCGGCTTCCGCATTGACAATCCCAACGCCGCCTCCACCTGCGGTTGCGGCCACTCCTTCAAAACCACCAGCTCCGGTGGCGAAGCGGCTTCCAGCGGCGGCGGTTGCGGCCACTGCGGCTAATAATGCCCCGACATTATTACACCGTTGACGAAGCCAACGCGCTGTTGCCGTCTCTGCGGCGGATACTCTCTGAACTCATGGAAGCGCGTCAACGCATCGTCAGCGCGGAACCGGAGTTGTGGGACCTGCTAGAAAAATCGGTTCGCAACGGCGGCGGTAAAAAAGCGGGGGCATTTCTAAGAGACTTTGAGATCGTCCAACAAAACGTCAGGGCAATTGATTCGCTGGGGATCGAGATCAAAGACATCAATAGCGGCTTGGTAGATTTTTGGTCGAAGCGCGATGGGCGCGAAGTGTATTTATGTTGGCGATACGGTGAAGCGTGCGTTGAGTATTGGCACGACATAGACACCGGTTTTGGCGGACGACAACCTTTGTGATCTAACACAGGGCGGGCGCAATGCCCGCCCTTCTTTATTAGCAAGGTGACAGTCACTTTGAAAGTGACTGTCACCTGTTCAGGAAGTGTAATGTTCATCAAAAAGATTTTTGGAATCAACGACGAGCATATACCGAAAGAAAAAATCGTCTGGCTCGATTTAGGTGATTTAGGCGATCTCGTCAACCCTACCGGTCCTCACGAACAATGGCAGGATCATGGACTGGGGTTACTCCGCACTATCTTGCATCAAAACGGTGTCCTCACCGATCTCCTGTCTACCCGCGCGATCACGTCATGGGATCAGCTGAAGCCTCAATTGAAGGGCTACGAGATGCTGATCATGAACGTGCGAAGCTACACCTACCCTCCCGCCTACCGCGCCGCAAAAATTTTCAAAGAAGTGAATCCGAACGGGATGATCATAACGGGCGGGATGCATGCCACCGTTGCCCTCGACGAAATGGAAGCCGTGCCGGAGTTCGACAAAATTTGTCAGGGACCTGGCGAGAATGTGATCGTTGACCTCGTCACCAACCCCGCCAAACATCCACGCGTGATCTTGGGCGTGGGGGCAAAATCAATGGCGGAATGGCCAATGATTGACCGCACGTTATGGCCCCAGCCGAACAGCAAAAAACTTACCAAGAAATTTAGTTGGCCCCTTGAACCGGAATGTGGCTGGGGACCGGGACCCGTCGTCACCTTGTTGACGAGCCGCGTCTGCCCCTGGCAATGCGTGTTCTGCAACGAGAATTCCTACATCCCCAACATGGGTCGCCGCCCGGTGGAGATGGTGATTGACGAACTTAATTTTCTGGATCGCAAGTATGGCATTGGCTCATTAGTGATCCACGATTCGATGTTCTTTCAGAATCCGAGATGGCTGGAAGAATGGGTAGAGAAGTATCCGCGTAAGGCGAACAAAGTGTGGCCCTATTGGGCGGCGGCGCGCGCCGACACCGTGCGCCAATGGCCCGAGCTGTTCGAGTCGGTTATCCGCCAGACAAATTGGAATACGGTTTCGATTGGATTCGAATCGGGCAGTGATCGCGTCTTGAAGATTCTAAATAAAGAATGCACCGAAGAGGACAATTACTTTGCGATTGATCTGTTGACCCGCATCGGCGATGACATGGAGAAGCAAGGCAAGAAGCCGCCGCTGTTCTGGAGCAACATCATGCTCGGCATTCCGGGCGAAACGCGCGACGACGCTTTCAAGACAATGCGCATGGTGAAATACACGAAACGCATTCTGCCTTCCATTTCGTTTTACGCGCCCTACCCCGGCTCGGCGCTTGGGCATCAATTGATCGCCGAAGGCAAGAGCAACATGAGCAAAGAAAATTATCATCGCTTCCCTGATGATGAAAAAGTGAAGGGCATTGACTATCACTTCTACCGCGAGTTGTTGGCAGGCAAGTATGACACTGATGTCAATCGCGGTCTAACCCAACTGGCGCAGCACCGCAAAAATTATCGGGACGCACTTATTAAGGCTTAAGGAAAGTGACTAA
>CAKKQG010000205.1 GCA_919901875.1 Anaerolineales bacterium | reverse complement strand
GAAGACTCGCAATGACGCTTGAGTAGTTACAAGGAAATCTTTCATGGAAAAAATTCGAGTCGGTTACATCGGCGCGGGTCGTCAATCCTCTGCCAGTATTTATCCTTCGTTGCGCTACGCGCCGATTGAGTTGGTGGCCAGTTGCGCCCTCACCAGAGATCAAAAAGACGCGCAACGAGTCGCGCGCGATTATGGCGCGCGCGAGCAGCGCTACTATCTTGGCTACGAGAAATTGTTGGAAGCCGAACACAAAAATTTGGATGCCTGCATGGTAGTCGTGCAGCCGCCCGATTATCATCGCATCATCAAAGATGTGTTGAGCTTAGGGTTGCCGGTGTGGTGTGAGAAACCGGCGGCGAGTTCGGTGGAGGAAGCCAAAGATCTAGAGGCGGCAGCACAACGGGCAGGCAAGCCGTTGATGGTCGGCTACATGAAACGATTCGCCACAGCCTATCGCATGGCGAAAGAGGCAATGAGCCGCGCCGAGTTTGGTCGCCCGACATCATTTTATTGCGAGTTCATGGTCGGCGGTGGAATCTACCCCGACGAATACACTTACATCGTAGACAACCCGATTCACATTGTAGACTTGGCGCGTTATTTTATGGGCGAAGTGGAACGGGTGAATGTTGAAAAAGCAGAATGGGGCGAGAAAAGTTGGAGTTATGCCGTGACGTTACGATTTACGAGCGGCGCGTTGGGGCTGTTGCAGTTTGCCAACACGCAATCGTGGCGGCAGCATAATGAGTTCGCCGAGATCACCGGACAAGGGCGCTCGGTGTCGGTGGATAACGTGGTGCGCTATCAGTATCGCGGGCAAGACGGTCCGGGCGAAATGTGGGAGCCAAACTTCACCGTTCCCATCGAGCGCAACAGCTCGCTCATCCTCACCGGCTATGCCAGCCAATTGATTCACTTTGCCGAAGTGGTGCGCGACGGCGTGACGCCGCAAGTGACGATCAGCGATGCCCGCCGCGCGCTGGAGTTGATTGACGAGATTTATGTAAAAGGCGGGGGAGTGTTAGAGCCGGGCAAAAAAGCGGCGGCGTGGTAAATCACAACGCCCTCCACACCCTCTCCGGCGTAAACGGCAGCGCGCGAATTCGTTTGCCTGTGGCATGGGCAATCGCATTGGCTATCGCCGGTGCAACGCCATCCATCGGAATCTCGGCAACCGCTTTGGCGCCAAAGGGTCCACTCGGTTCGTAGGTCGGGACGAGAATGGATTCCACTTCGGGCATTTCATCCGCTTGATAAATTTTGTAATCGCCGAAACGCCGCGTGAGCAAACTACCCTTCTCGTCGTACGGCATCTCTTCGCAGATAGCATAGCCCAACGCTTGCACTTGCCCGCCATCAATTTGCCCCGACGCCGTTTGCGGATTGATCGCCGTACCGCAATCCACTGCCATCACTAACTTCTTCACCGTCACTTGCCCCGTTTCGGTATCCACTTCCACTTCGGCGAACTGCGCCGCAAACGGCGGCGGCGACTCGTAGCTCATGTGTGAGGCAGTCGCCATGATCTGTCGCTGATCTTCTGTATGCAAACTATGCAATGCCACTTCGCTCAACGAGACGCTCCTGCCATCGGGCGCGAACACATGGCGATCTTTTAACTGCCATCTATCGTAGGGGTGAGGCTTGCCCTCACCCTCATTGCCCTCACCCTCAGGGCGAGCGCGAGACTCGCCCCTACCCTCATTGCCCTCACCCTCTGGGCGAGCGCGAGACTCGCCCTTACCCAAACCCAACATCATCGCCGCGCGCTCAAAAATTTGTCGGCGCACATCGTCCGCCGCCTTCTGCACGGCGCGCCCCGAAATGTATGTGGTGCTTGAAGCGTAGGCGCCTGTATCAAACGGCGTGAAGTCGGTGTCGGATGAATACATGAGGATGTCGTTCAACGGCACGCCCAAACTCTCGGCGGCGATTTGACCTAACACCGTATCCGATCCTGTTCCCAAATCGGTGGCGCCGACGAGGACGTTGAAGCTGCCATCGTCGTTCATCTTGATACTCGCCGCGCCCATATCGAGTCCGGGAATTGCCGTCCCGTGCATACACAGCGCCATACCGAGTCCGCGTTTAATGTGCGGGCGTGCGGGGTCAGTAGTCCAGTTGAGGTTGGATCGTCTGTCCCAAGCGATGGCGGCAGCCCCTTGTTCAACGCATTGAGTCAATCCGCAGCTTCGCACGATCTGTCCAAATCCTTCACGCGCTTCGCCCAACGCTTTGGCAATCAACAATTCGTCGCCCACGCGCACAGCGTTCTTGAGTCGGAACTCAACCGAATCCATTTTGAGCGCGTCGGCAATTTCTTCCATAATGCTTTCGAGCGCGAAGTATGCTTGAGGTCCACCGTAGCCGCGAAACGCGCCCGGCACGGGTTTGTTGGTGTAAACGATCTTCGTGTCCAAATTTAAATTGGGGCAACGATACAAAGTGAGACCGCGCAAACCGGCGACGCTACACACCGTGAGTCCGTGCGTGCCGTAGGCACCCGTGTCTTCGATAATTTTCATTTCGAGCGCGTTGAGCATTCCGTCTTTGCTTATGCCAGCGCGATACGTCACTTTTTGCGGATGACGTGAACGCGCGCTCATGAATTCGAGTTCGCGTGTAAATTCAAATCGCACCGGACGACCTGTGGCAATCGTGAGATGCGCGCACAGATCTTCGAGGAGCATTTCTTGTTTGCCGCCGAAGCCGCCGCCGATGCGCGGTTTGATGACGCGAATACGTTTAATCGGCAAGCCGATCAACGGCGCAACCATGCGGCGGACGTGAAACGGGACTTGCGTCGCCGAGCGGATCACTAACCGATCATCTTCATCCCAATAGGTGATGACGATGTGCGGCTCGATGGGCGTTTGCTGAACTTGATGCGAGTAATACGTTTGCTCAAATTTGTGCGGCGAGTCGTTAAACGCTTTTTCGAAATCGCCGACACGCGCCTGAACAATGGCGGCGACGTTGTGTTTAGCATCATGAATTTTTTGCGCGTCGGCTTCATCGTGGATGACGACGTCCCCTTTAATCGCTTCATCGGGATCGAACACGGCGGGCAGAATTTCATAATCTACTTCGATCAACTTGATCGCCGCGTTGGCGATCTCCTGACTCTCAGCCGCCACCACCGCGACGCGGTCGCCTACGAAACGAACTTTCGAATCGAGCGACCCTTGATCGTACGGCGGCGGGTTCGGATACGACTGCCCGCCCGAAGCGTAAATACCTCGCGCCACATCT
>CAKKQG010000204.1 GCA_919901875.1 Anaerolineales bacterium | reverse complement strand
AGAGCAACGCCCCCTCTGGTAAGCCTGTTGGCTGAACGTTGGGGCGTTGCGTATTGTGAGGGAGAGTTCTAATCCGCTCCCGAGCTTGGATCGATTCTTCGACGAGTGTTTGCAGTGAGGCGTTGTTGGCAACGGATGGTGTATCGGATGTAACGGATATGGCGGCGCGTAGTTATCCGCTACATCTGTTATGCGAAGCAATCCGTTGCCAATTTTGTTCGGTGAACTCCACGCGAGTCTTCGTTTACGACTACCCGACTATTCGCTTCTTTAAAGAATGGTGTAAGATCGATCTGAAAGGAAATACGCTATGACTCTTGCTATCTCCCCTGCTCAAGATTTAGTGCGCCGCGCTGTGATTGAAGTGGCGCAGTTGCCAGAGAATGAATTGCTGGTTGTGATCGAGATTGTTGGCGATCTGAAAAAGCAACGCGCCCAGAAAAAACGTGCGGCTGCCGCAGACTTGGTGGCGCGGGCACGGCAGCGCGCCTCAGAAATTAGCCGCCTTTCGCGCGAGGAAATGATGGAGCGATTTAGCCAGACACTCGAAGCGATTCGTGCCGAAGCAATTGCCAAAGGCACGGCGATTGAGGGGGAATGGGAAAGTGACTGAGACGATCCGCGCGGTGTTGGACACAAACATCTTTTTCTCCGCAACAATTAGCCGCAATCCTTCTAGCCCTACACGCGAAGTCATTGAGCGATGGAAGCGCGGCGAATTTGCTTTAGTGATGTGCGCGCAAATCGCCGAAGAGGTTGCTGAAAAATTAGAAGAACGGGATATTAGCCCTGACACAATAGAGTCACTTGTTGAAACGTTCGCCAGATTTGCTGAATGGGTTGAAGTGCCTTCTGAAAAAATCGAATCGTTGCTTTCGGATTCAGATGACAATGTGGTTGTCGCTTGCGCCGTTCTGGGTAACGCGCAATACCTTGTCACTTACGATCCACACTTCAACACACTCGGCGGCGAATTTCGCGGGATCAAGATCGTCAAAGCGATACCGTTTTTAGAAGCGTTGCGAAATCGAGAAAATAAAGAATGATGTGGTAAAATTTTCCCGCTCGGAGAGATGGCTGAGTGGTTGAAAGCGACGGTCTTGAAAACCGTTATGGCGCCTGGCGTCATCGTGGGTTCGAATCCCTCTCTCTCCGCTGGTGGGTAATTGGGAATTAGTAATTTGTAATTACCAATTACTACTTACTAACTTGGGAAGGTGCCAGAGTGGTCGATTGGGAACGCCTGCTAAGTGTTTGCACGGGCTAAAACCTGTGCCGAGGGTTCAAATCCCTCCATTCCCGCCAAAAGTAAACACCGAGTGTTTTTAAAACACTCGGTGTTTTTTTTATCGCAGCCGCTCCGTCATTGCGAGCGCACTTCGCGGAGCGGAAAGCAATCTCGGTCACGTTATGAGATTGCTTCTCGAAGACTCGCAATGACGCTGAGCAGTCGCCAACTCTGGCGATTGAAATCGCCGCAACACAAAGCGAAGTCCGCCTGCGCGGACTCGTCTTTAACAACAATACGCGATACGGAATCACGCATCACCCCTTCGGGTCACGCATCACCCCTTCGGGTCACGCATCACCCCTTCGGGTCACGTATCACGCATCCCCATTTCCTTTATCTCCCTTATTTCCTTTTCCCTACCTCACATACTTCAACACTTCCTCCGCAATTTCAAACGCCGCGTTGGGTCGGGCTAAACGCCGCGCGGCAGAGGCGGCCTCACCGAGTAATTTGGCGTCGCTCGTCAATTGTCGAATCGCGTTCACCACTTTTTGCGGCGACGGCGCCCACGATCCCGCGCCGCCTTCCACAATAAATTTCACGTTGCCATCCTCTTGCCCCGGCAGCGCGCCGCTCAACACAATCGGCAGACCGGCGTTCACCGCTTCCATCACCGATGACGGTCCGGCTTTCGTCACGATCAGATCGGCGGCGCGCATCATCTCCGGCATAATGGTGACGAAGCCGTAGATGTGAGTCGGAATCTCCCACGAGATCGATTCGAGTTCCTGCCGCAGCGTTTCGTTGCGCCCGCACACGACCGCCAATTGCAGATTCATTCCTGAGGAGGCGATGCCGCGCGCGATCTCTTTGAGCGGACCCATGCCCTCGCCGCCGCCGACGACCAACACGGTGATGCGGTCACTGTTCCAGTTGAGCGATTTTCTTAAAGCAGCTTTATCACCGGCGGGCGCGCAAAATTTTTGCGAGACGGGCAAGCCGATCACCTTTAATTTTTCGGGCGGCACTTTATTTTTAATCGCCCGTTGATACGCGCCTTCGGTTGGCACGATGATCTCATCTACTTTGGGGTAATACCAAAAAGCGTGCGCCGAAACCAGATCGGTGACGACGGTGATGAACGGCGGGCGATTCTTGCCCAGCGCGCGCACGGCGGGCATGGTGAGCAAAGGATGAACGCTGACGTAAATATCGGCGGGGTGGTCGGCGAGCATGTGTTTGAACGCCGGGCGGGTGTAGGGATACACCGCGCCGGTCAGGACTCGCGTCCGCGTGCGTCCGTCGCTGGCTTTGAATCCCGGGCCCCAGGCGCGGATACCGCGCGCGATGACGATGGGATACCACGCCGGAAAACGGTTGAAGGGGTAGGGCGTGTATTCTTTAAACACATCTACCAATTCTACAAAAATACTTTCGCCGCACTTAATTTTGAGAGCTTCTTGGATCGCTTCGGCAGAGGCGCGATGACCGCCGCCGGTGTCGGACATGAGGAGGACGATGCGAGACATAAAGGATGAA
>CAKKQG010000203.1:7338-15066 GCA_919901875.1 Anaerolineales bacterium | reverse complement strand
ATCCAGCGAGCCTACTCACCCTTCACCACATTTAACGGGCGGGGCCATAGATTTATCATTGATAAATGATAAAGGCGAATCTCTTGAGATGGGTACTGATTTTGACGCTTTTGGTGACGAAGCACAGACACGCTATTTTGAAATATTGTTGGAAAGGGGAAAGAATCTGCCGCCTAAAGAGCAACTCGCCTTAGAGAATCGGCGAATCCTTTTTCACGCTTTAACATCAGTGGGCTTCACAAATTATTCCGAGGAATGGTGGCATTATGATTTCGGGGATCAATTTTGGGGAAGGATACGGAATCAGCATGCGATTTATGGTCCGACTGCACCTGCAATTCCTTGATTTGAATTATCAAAACAAAAAGACCCCGAAATTTTTCGAGGTCTTATTTTTTCTTCTCTACATACTTCGGCAACACCACCGTAAACGTGGTGCCTTGATTCGGTTTCGAGTCTACCCAGATGCGCCCGCCGTGATTCTCGACGATAGATTTCACAATGGACAGTCCGAGTCCTGTTCCCTGTATATTCTCTGGCACGTCTTTGGCGCGATAGAACTTGTCGAAGATGTAGGGTTGGTCGGCGAGGGGGATGCCGATGCCAGTATCAGACACAGTAAAAATTTCTTGATCATCGGCTTCGAGCAAGTTCACCGTCACCGTGCCACCTTCAGGTGTGTATTTGATCGCGTTGTCAATCAAGTTCGCGCTCATTTGCCGCAAACGAATAGCGTTCCCCAAGATCGGCGGCATACTCTCCGGGATGTTGGCTACAAATTTTTGCCCCTTGAGTCCGGCTTTAGGAGATAAACCGTCGGCGGCATGTTTTGCCAGTCGGGCTAAACTCACCGGTTCTTTCTGAGTATCAAAGCCGGCTTCGATGCGCCCCAGATCAAGCAAGTCGGTGATGAGTGTGGTGATGGCATTGGCGCTGATCTCAATGCGCTTTATGAATTCATCTTGTTGAGCGTTGATCGGTCCCACGCGCTTGAGCAAGCCCACGTAGCCCAAGATCGCCGTCAACGGCGAGCGTAGATCGTGCGAGACCGTTGTGACAAATTCACTTTTGATCCGATCCAATTGTTTGAGATGCGTAATGTCTTGCATGATCACCGCGCGTCCCACTTCTGGAACCGGTGTGAGACTGGCAGTGAACACACGGTTGTCATCCAATATGATCTCGGTACGTTTCTGGGGTGACGCCGCCGATTCGTGCGTGAGCAGATCACGCACTTCTTGATTGATGATGACATCGGTCACCAATTTCCCGGCGACGTGATTTTCATCCAGATTCAATACGGCGCGGGCAGGCGCATTGATCAAGACGATTCGATTTGAATCGTTCACAACGATCACACCGTCTCCTGTATGTGTCAGGATCGCTTCCAGTTTTAAGCGCTCGGTGTTGGTGTGTTGGTAGAGCCGCGCGTTCTCAATGGCAATGGCGGCGTAATCGGCGAGAGCGGTGAGGGTGTTCACGTCGGTATCCGCGAAGGTGCGGGCGTTGATGCGGTTATCCACGCCGAGTACGCCGAAGATTCGATTCTGCATCCGCAACGGGACATAGATCAGTGATCGCACAAGATACGAGGTCTTAATCTTCTGCGGCATGTTGGGTCCAAACAACATGGGTGTGCCGGTGCGGATCACTTCGCCCGCTAAACTGTCTTCGGATTGTAAACGGAAAGTGCGCACAAATTGATCATCAAAGTTGCGCGCGGCGCGCATGACGAGTTCGTGAGTGTGTTCATCAAGAAGAAGCAGACTGCCCTCTTCGGCATCGGTCAGGCTGACGGCGGCTTCGACCACGCGGCTCAACACCTGATCGAGATCGAGGGTAGAGGTGAGGGCGCGTCCAATAGATTGCAGGGTCTCCAGTTCGCGCACACGCTTTTCGGTGGGGTCAACGATCGGAATGTTCTTGCGCTGTTGAGCTAAATGATAGCTGACGACTTTGAGGAGGACGTCGGTCTTGAGCGGTTTGCGAAGAAAGGCGCTGACGTTGGCAAGTGCGGCTTGAGCAATGACATCCTCGGTTGCCTCGCCGCTGATCAGAATGAAAGGAACGTTGATGTTGTGTGTGGTGAGGGCACGTTTAAGATCGAGCCCGTCCAGATTGGGCATACGCCAATCGGCGATGATGAGGTCGGGCTTTTTTTCGCGGGCGAGTCGAAAAGCAATCGCGCCATCATCGGCAACGAGGACTTCGTAGCCCGCTGGTTTGAGGACGTAATCGGCAATAAACTCGCGCACTTCGGGCGAGTCTTCGGCGACAAGAATTCGTTCACCACTCACAAGCGTTATTTTACCTGTAATGTTCCTGCGACTTAAGGCGAAAATCGCGTAAAAAAATTTAGGGAAGAAACCCGTTTTCTCGGAGAAAACGGGTTTCTCCGACAGACTGTTAGAATTATTTTCCTAATGAATCAATCATTTGCATCGCCGTTGTAATCCGTTCGACGGCAAGGCGAAAGTGATCGCGCAAGCGTTCATTGAGCGCGGCGCCACCCTCTTGCACGGCAAGGGCGATATAACCTTTTGCTTGTTCAAGCGGCAGGCGCAGTTGATGACCAAACGCCAGCACCACTTCGTCTTTCGATTTCGCCGCTTTCAGTTCATCGTAGGCTTGCTGCATTTGCCGCGCGCGATGTTCCAACGCCTGAAAGAGGCGCACGTTGACGACGGCTATTGAAGCGTAATCGGTGATGGCGCTCAACAAACTTTGATGATTATCACTGAAGGCTTTGGCAGATTTGTTGGCGACGGTCAACACTCCCACCACTTGATCGCGCGCTTTGATCGGCATGACGAGCGCGGCTTTGGCGATCTGGGCGATCTTGAATTGACTCATTCCTGCGCCACTGATGTTCAACGGTTCAGCCGACATCATGACGAGTGACGCTAAGCCATCGTCCCACGGCTGGCGCAGTTGAATCGTCGGCGGCAGATTCTTGGCGGCAAAGAGGATCGTTTGCTTGGAGGCTTCATCGGCTAACAACATCCACGCCATCTCGGCGCCGGTCATTTGCATCGCGGTTTCCACCAGACGATTAAAGAGTAAGCCCACGTCGTTAAGATTCGTCACGGCTTTGCCAAGTTTGTGAAGTGTATCGAGTTCTTTGACGCGCTCTTGCAGCTCTGCCGCACCTTGAGTAACTTTTTGTTGGAGCTGTCCGCGTTCTTTCTTGAGGCGAATCTCGGCGGAGAGTTTATCCACGACGGTGATCACTTCGGCTTCGCGCACGGGGCGAACCAAATAATCACGCGCGCCTAAACGAAACGCGGCGAGGGCTTGTTGTTCGCCGCTTTGCGGCACGATGACAACGACGGGCGCTTCAAAGTTTTGTGATTTAAGTGCGCTTAAAAAATCTTTGCCGGAGAAACCATGCAAGCTCATGCTGACGATGACAATATCCGGTTGCATCGTCATCGCTTGTTGAACCGCCGCGCCGCCGTCGGTTGCCATCGCCACCTGATAGCCCGACGCGCCCAAGACCTGCTTGCCGATCAGGTCAAGCGAGTCGAGATCGTCGTCTACTACTAAAATTTTTTCGTTGGGTTTAGCCATAAACCAATTATGAATTATGAAGGCAGAAGGATGAAAAATTCATCCTTCGCGCACAGCGTCCTTCGGATAATTCATCCTTCATCCTTAATCTCCTATCCATTCCACAATTGTCGCTTCGCCTTGACCCACGCCGACGCACAGAGTCGCCAAACCATAATACGGTCGCTTCTCGTGAGGGGCGCGGCGTTTCATCTCATGCAGCAACGTGCAAACGATTCGCACGCCCGATGATCCAAGTGGATGCCCCAAAGCAATCGCGCCGCCGTTGACGTTAGTGATCTCGTATTTGAAGTTTGCTTCTTGCATCACGGCGAGTGCCTGAATGGCAAAGGCTTCGTTGAGTTCGATGAGCCCAATATCTTCGATTTTTAAATTTGCACGCTGCAACGCCTTGTGTGTTGCCGGCACGGGACCCAAGCCCATTGTGCGCGGGTCAACGCCCGCCGCCGCGCTCGCCACCACACGCGCTAACGGTTTCAAGTTAAGTTCTTTCGCCTTCGCCGCAGACATGAGTAGCACGGCAGAGGCGCCATCATTTAAACTAGAAGCATTACCAGCAGTGACGGTGCCCCCTGATCGAAAGGCGGGTTTTAATTTTGATAATGATTCGAGTGACGAATCGGATCGCGGCTGCTCATCACGATCCATGATCGTGATCCCGTTTTTATTTTTCACGGGGACGCCGACGATCTCATCCTTGAACTTTCCACTTTCAATTGCCGCGATTGCCCGTTTGTGACTCTCGAGGGCAAAGGCATCTTGTTGTTCGCGCGTGATGTGTTTAAATTTTTCCAGCGCGGCGACGTTCTCGGCCGTCTCGCCCATCGAGTCATTTCCGTATTGATCTTTTATTTTTTGATTCGGGTAACGCCAACCCAGAGTCGTATCCCAGGCGGTGATGTTACCAAAGGCAAACGGTGTTTCGGTTTTGGGAACGGAATACGGGGCGCGAGTCATGCTCTCGACTCCACCCGCAATATAAACATCGCCCTCGCCCGCTTTGATGGCGCGCGCCGCCGCATTGAGCGCGGCTAAACTTGAGGCACAGAGCCGGTTGAAGGTGACGGCGGCAACGTCGGTTGGAAATCCGGCGAGCAGAACTGCCATGCGCGCCACGTTGCGATTATCTTCGCCCGATTGATTGGCGCAACCTAAATAAACTTCTTCGACGAGTGAGGCTTCAATGTTGGCGCGTTTGACGACTTCGCTAATGACGAGCGCGGCGAGATCATCGGGGCGCGCGGATTTTAAAATGCCGCCATGTTTGCCAATAGGTGTGCGAACTGCGGAGACGATAACGGCTTCGTTCATATTGAATCTTTCCGAGAGGGAGTGGGCTTATTATACAATCGTTATGCTATGATCAATGAAACAATGAACAATGAGACAATGAACAAACTTGGGATTTGCGCGAACCACGCAAATGGTGAGCGGCAATGCTGAAAGGAGATTAGCGATGACAACTTACTCGGTGAACCTCAAACCCCAAACTTACAAACGCCTCTCGGAGATCGCCGCGCAAGAAAATCGCGCAATAGAGGACGTGGCGGCGACGTTGCTTGAGGCGAAACCTATTGAGCATCCACACATTGAACGGCGCGAGGATGTGTTGGGCGGCAAACCTGTTTTGCGCGGTACGCGTATGCCTGTGTGGCAGATTGTTTGGAAGTGGAAAGCAGGCGATACGCTAGACCTGATTCACGAAAACTATCCTCAACTTTCTATGGCAGCTTTATATGATGCCATCAGCTATTACCACGATCACCCAGCGGAGATTGAGGAACAAATTGAAGACAATAAAATTGAGAATGTGCTGAAAAATAATAACGCGACAATGGATGAAAAAGGCGTGATTACATTTCATGATTCTCGTGACACAATCACCCTTGAATCTCAAACGTATAAACGCTTGGCAGAACGTGCCGCGCAAGAAAATCGCACGGTCGAACAAGTCGCGGCGTTTTTAATTGAATCTCAGCCGACTGAGCATCCTTATATTATTAGGCGTGAAGGCTCTCGCGGCGGCAAACCGATTTTGCGAGACGCAAGTATCGCTGTATGGTTAATTGTCGCTCTATGGAAAGCAGGCGATTCGTTAGAGGAAATTCACGCCGCATACTCCCACGTTAGTCTAGCAACACTCTACGATGCAATCAGCTACTATTTTGATCATCAAGCCGAGATTGAGCAGCAAATCGAAGATAATAAAATTGAGAATGCGCTGAAAAAACATAATGCCACCATGACGGAAGACGGCATCATTAAATTCAACGATGTCAAATGAAATTGAACTGTTCGTTTCGCTTTATACCGACGAAGATATAACGAACCTGATCGCCAAACTGCTTCGAGAACGCGGCTTCAATGCCATTAGCGCCCGTGATGTTGGTATGCTCAAAAAGTCCGATGACGAACAACTTGAGTATGCGGTGGAACGCAAGATGACCATCCTCGTTTATAACAGGGATGATTTTCTTGAGATTGACAAGAAATGGCGTGCCGCTCAACGGACACACTACGGCATCTTAATCTCCGAACAATTTTCGTCGCGCCAAATCAGTGAATTTTTACGCCGCCTCTCCAACTTTTTAGATCACGTCACCGCCGACGAAATGATCAACCTCGTGCGTTACCTCTCCGACTTCAAGTGAGTCAACCCTCTCAATTTGAATCTTTAACTCAAATCAACATTGACGACTTCCTCAGCGCGTGGGGATTAAAGCGATTTGGATTCGCGCGGATGCTGGCGCGACCTGCCGCCGAAACTTTTGCGCGCGATGTGATTGCCTACGATGACGCCGTCGGCGCGAGTGGCTGGCAAGCGGGTGGGGCAACATTAGTCAAGCGTTATGTGGGCGGGTTGAAAGTTGCAGGCGTAGAAAATATCCCACGCGAAGGTCCCACTTTAATTCTTTCCAATCATCCCGGACTCACCGACTCGGTTGCCCTGTTCGCCTCGATCCCGCGAAATGATCTGCGCCTCATCGCCTTAGATCGTCCCTTCCTTCGCGCTTTGCCGCACACTTGGTCCCGAATTTTTTATCTGCCCGATGATCCAACACAACGCGCGAGTGTGACTCGCGCTGCTGCTCATTACATCAAGCAGGGCGGCGCGGTGTTAACCTTTCCTGCCGGGCGCATCGAACCCGACCCGCTCGTTCTTGATGGCGCGATTGAATCGCTTGCCTCATGGTCAGCGAGCATTGGCTTGTTTGCCCGTCTTGTGCCGCAAATGAAAATTGTGGTGGCAATTGTGGGAGCGGTATTATTGGAAGAGGCACAGCACAACCCGTTAACGAAATTGCGCCGCTCGAAAATAGATCAGGAACTTCTCGGCGCGGCGCTGCAGATTTTGTGGCGTCCATATCAACGTAACATCGTGCGAGTCGCCTTTGCGCCGCCACTGCTTGCCGCCGATCTTTTGAAGGCGAACCCTGATCCCGTTGAAGTGACGAAAGCAGTGACAGATGAGGCGGAGAGGTTAATTGAGAAGATGCGATCACTGACGTATTCCGTATTGCGTATTTCGTAAATTAGTGCGTTACGCTATACGGAATACGCAATGCGTTTTATAAACTCTCTCACCTTCCCCATACTCTCTGCCCATGTCGGATGTTTTTTGAATCTTTCTAAGGCATTGAGACTCATCTGAGCCAGAAGATCACGATTAGAGATTAGAGATTGGAGATTGCGTGCGAGCGATTCTGAATCGTCTCTTTCAATCACGAATCCATTTTCCCCGTGTGTGATTATCTCGCTTGCCCCGCCCGAAGTGGTGGTGATTGCTGGCAAGCCAAACCCCATCCCCTCTAAATACACAATCCCGAAACCTTCGTATTGTGATGGCACAGCGAGCAGATGACTGGTGGCAAATTGCTCGGCGAGTTGGGTATCGCTAAGCAAGCCAAGTAGTTTCATGCGTGGTGTAAGTCGGCGTTGAATCGATTCGGTGTAGCGTCGATCTATATTCGGATTCCCCACAATTACCAATTCCCAATTACCGCTTACTTTTTCTAGCGCATCCAACAGTGTGTGCAGCCCTTTGCGTGGAATCAAGTTTCCGACAAATAGGATTTTGAGCGGGGTTTGCGTGGCACGGGCGCGAACTTGATCGGGCGTGATGCTTGCGTTGAAACGATCACCACTTGGATAAGCGAC
>CAKKQG010000203.1:0-7238 GCA_919901875.1 Anaerolineales bacterium | reverse complement strand
ATGATCTCAACCTCATCCCCGCATTTCCGCAAATGCTCCACAAGTTTGCGATCATAGAGATACCCGCCCGAGATGGTGTCGAGGGAGTTGTAAATAATGAGACCGATTCGCATATTGCGGATGGCGAATGGCTTATAGCGTATCGCGAATGGCTCACAGTCATCCGCGATATGCCATCCGCCATCCGCTATCCGCTATTTGCCACTTTATTCTTAATCGTCCCAATCCCTTCGACCTCACACTCCACCACATCGCCCGGTTTCAACCATTCGGGTGGGGTGCGACCGGCGCCCACACCGCTTGGCGTGCCGGTGGCGATCACGTCGCCCGGTTCGAGAGTCATCCCGCGCGAGAGCGATTCGAGGATCGCCGGAATTTTATAGATCAAATCCTTGGTGTGACCGTCTTGCTTCGTCACGCCATTGACGCGACAGCGCACATACAAGTTGTGCGGATCGGGAATCTCATCGGCGGTGACAATCCAGGGTCCCATCGGGCAGCAGCCATCTAAACTTTTCCCTTTGAAAAACTGCCCGTGATTCTTTTGCATGTCGCGCGCCGTCACGTCGTTGATCACGGTGTAACCAAAAACGTAATTCATTGCATCCGCTTGCGAAATGTTTTTGCCGCGCTTGCCAATGATCACCACCAACTCCGCTTCCCAATCTATGTTCGTCGAAACGTTAGCATCAAACGGAATATCACCGTAGGGTGCGTTGATCGTCGTCGTCGCCTTAGAAAAAAACATTGGGAACTCCGGCGGCTTGCCCTGACCATCTTGACTCATTTCTTTGGCGTGGTCAGCATAATTTTTGCCCAAGCACATAATGTTGCGGCGCGGCGCGTGGATCGGCGCGAGAAGATTTACATTCTTCAACAACACGTTTGCATGCTTTTGTTTGCTTAACTCGGTTAACGAACGTGTGCCAGCCGAGATCAGATCGAAGATGGACATGCCAGGGATCGGCACGACGGCATCCCCTTTGATCAAGCCAACAGTCGGTTGATTGCGATGAAGAAAAGTCACGATACGCATAGAGTCTCCTTAGATGGTGCTATGATCGGTATTATAAGCTCACACTGAGTTTTCGTAACTGCTCGCCGATTCGTCATTGCGAGCGCACTTCGCGAAGCAATCTCGGTCACGCTGTGAGATTGCTTCGTCGTGCGAAAACCGCGCAAACGCTCCTCGCAATGACGGTTGAGCAGTTACGAGTCTTCACTATGGACGATTACAAGATCATTGCCAGTAAAATCATTTTTGAGATTCCATCGCGCCTGCGGATCATACACGACACGCTCGAACACAACGGGCGAAAATTTCCTTACGTCTATATCGAAGGTCCGGCGGGCGGCGCGGCAACGGTAGCGGTGGATGATCAGAATCAACTCATCCTCACTCGCCAGTATCGTCACGCCATCCGCCGCGTCATTTACGATCTACCTGCCGGTCGTTTAAATTCCGGCGAAGACCCGCTGCAGGGTGCGCGGCGCGAGTTCGAAGAAGAGACCGGACTCTATCCCAACACCTTCACCCATCTCGGCTACTTCTCTCAATTCCCCAGCACGATCAACGTCGGCACAAATTTATATTTCGCGCGCGATCTCACGCCGACAAAACAGAATCTCGACGAAGGCGAAGAACTCGACGTGGTGCGGCTGCCGCTCGCCGACGTTTTGCAAATGATCACCTGCGACGAACTGATAGATGGCTCGCTGCAACTCGGCGTATTGTTAGCCTTACAAAAAGGATTCTTGCGTATTTCGTAATGCGTATTGCGTATCCATTTTGTCAACAACGGAATACGCAATACGCAATATAATCTGATCACCATGTGCGGACGCTTCACCCTCACCCTCGATCCTTCGCAACTGCAAGACCTCTTCGGACTCACGGGGATGCCGCCTCCGGTGTTGGCGCCACGATACAACATCGCCCCGACTCAACCTGTGGCAGCGATCATCCTGAACGATAGCTCCCAGCGCGAGTTGACTCATTTTCAGTGGGGCTTGATCCCCTCGTGGTCGAAAGATCCCTCAATGGGCATGATCAACGCCCGCGCTGAAACGATCCGCGAGAAGCCCGCTTTTCGCGCCGCGCTGAAGAGACGACGTTGTTTAATTCCGGCAAACGGTTTTTACGAATGGCAAAAGACGGGCAAAGAAAAAACGCCGATGTATATCACCCTGAAAGACGGCAGCCCCTTTGCTATTGCTGGTGTATGGGAACAGTGGCGGTCACCGCAAGAGGATGTGATTCGATCCTGCACATTGATCACCACCACGCCTAACTCATTGATGGAAACGATTCATGATCGGATGCCGGCGATTCTGAATCCAAAAGATTATGATCGTTGGCTGGCGCCGGGCGAACTTCCCGAAATGGATCTGCGCCACTTGCTCAGTCCGTATCCTGCATCCAACATGAAAGCGGTTGCCGTCTCGCGCAAAGTTAACAGCCCGAAGTTTGATTCGGTGGAGTGTATTGAAGCGGTGTAGGTAGACACGTAGACAAGTAAACAGGTAGACAGGTAGCCAAGTGATAAGAATTGCCTACGTGTTTACCCTGTATACCTGTTTATCCAAAAATCCATGAAACGCATGAACATCGTCTGGGGAATTTTGTTGATCGGCATCGGCCTGATCACGTTAATGCAAACAATGGGCGTCATCGTCGGTGGCTTAGGCATTGTGTGGGCGTTTGTGTTTGCGGCTGTCGGTGCCACCTTTTTGTGGACGTTCATCACAGATCGATCACGCTGGTGGGCGCTCATTCCGGCTTTTGTATTGTTGAGTCTCGCCGCGACGGCGTTTTTGGAAGGCGCATTGCCCGAAACATCAGACCGTTGGACGGGCGCAGTGTTCATGGGCGGATTGAGTTTAAGTTTTTGGGCAGTGTATCTTGTGCGCCGAGATTATTGGTGGGCGATCATTCCGGGCGGCGTGTTGCTTACCATCGCCGTCGTCGCCGCCATGCCTGGGCGCGAGTCCCTGTCGGGCGGAATTTTTTTCTTAGGTCTTGCCCTCACCTTTGGACTGGTTTTTCTTTTGACACGCATGATGTGGGCGATCATTCCGGCAGCCGTGTTAGCGCTCATCGGCGGGGCGATAGCCATTGGGCAAGAGGTCTGGTTGCAATATCTTAACTACGTGTGGCCCGTGTTTCTGATCGCGGCGGGTTTGTATCTCATCGTGCGCGTCATGCGGCGATAATTTGCGAATAGCAGATGGCGGATGGCATATAGCGAAGTGCCATCGGCTATCTGCCATTCGCTATAAGCGAGGATTCCATGAAAGCCATTCGCGTTTCGCAAAACGGCGGTCCCGAAGTATTGAAGTACGAAGACCTGCCCACGCCCGAACCCAAAGCAGGTGAAGTGTTGGTGAAACTCACTGCCACCGGAGTCAACTTCATCGAGGTCTATCATCGGCTCGGGCGCTACCCCATGCCATTGCCGTTTATTCCGGGCAGCGAAGGTGTGGGCTTAGTCGAGTCGGCGGGCGCAGGGGTTGAAGGTTTCAAGAAAGGTGATCGCGTGGGATTCGTCGGCGTGAACGGCAGCTATGCCGAATACATCGCCGCACCGGCTGCGCGTTTGATCCCGATCCCAAAAAATCTTGACGATCACTTTGCGGCGGCGGCGATGCTTCAGGGGATGACCGTTCACTATTTGGTGAAGGACACTTTCCCGATCAAACAAGGTGACACCATCCTCATTCATGCGGCGGCGGGCGGCGTGGGGCTGTTGTTGACTCAAACTGCCAAACGACTCGGCGCGCGAATCATCGCCACCGTTTCCACAGAAGCCAAAGCAAAGTTGGCGCGCGAAGCCGGAGCGGACGAAGTGATCCTCTATACGGAGAAAGATTTTGTGTCCGAAGTTAAACGACTCACTAACAGCGTGGGTGTGGATGTGGTATACGACGCGGTGGGCAAAGATACATTTGAAAAAAGTATGGATTGCTTGCGACAACGTGGCATGATGGTGCTATATGGTTCAGCCAGCGGTCTGGCGCCGATGGTCGATCCCAATTCACTTGGAGCGCAACGCGGTTCGCTTTTTCTCACGCGCCCGTTGTTGTTCCATCACATTGCCGATCGGGAATCACTTTTGCGCCGCGCCAGCGATGTGTTCAACTGGGTTGCCTCAGGCGAGATGAAGTTGCGAATACACGGCACCTACAAACTCGCCGACGCGGGGCAAGCGCAGCGCGATCTTGAAGGACGACTCACGACGGGTAAACTATTATTGCTACCTTAACTCAAAAACCCGCTTTCTCGCCCACTCCGCTTCGCTACGGGGTGCTTCGCAAGAAAGCGGGTTTTTAAACACAATGACCGATCATCAAGAAGTGGAATGGCAATTCGACGCAAACGATCTCAGCACGATTGAGCAATGGTTGCTCGCCCGTCCTTCGGATTCAGGTGTCACCGTCTCTCCATCTTCAACCGACCACTTAACGGATACCTACTACGACACCGACGACTGGCGTTGTCATCGCGTGGGCTTTGCCTTGCGCGTGCGTCAACACGGCGACGAGATCGAAGCGACGTTGAAAGCGTTTAAATCGCAAACTAAAATTGCCGGTTTGCGATCCCGGCGCGAGATCACGCAACACCTAACCGATCACAAAGACCTTTTGAGTTTGAAAGAATTAAAAGGCGCGGTCAGTGATCGCCTGCGGCTTGTGACGGGATCGTATATTTTGCGCCCCATGTTCGACGTGCAGACTCATCGCAAGTCGTTCGATTTACTTTTAAATCCGCCCGAAGGCTTGAAGCCTTCGGTGAGGTTGGGCGAAGTGACGCTAGACGACACCACAATTACTGTCGGCGAGAAACAAGCGAAGTTGACTCGCGTTGAGATCGAGATAAAGCCCAACATGATTAAGAGGCTTCAACCCTTTGTGGACGAGATGCGCGCCGAATGCAATTTACAGCCCGCTACTGCCTCCAAGTTCGGCACGGGGATGACGTTGGGTAATTACAATCCAACCTTCACTCTCGATCTGGGATCGTTGATCATTAATCACGAGTCCTCTCTCGGTGACGCCGCCTTTGCCGTGATGCGAAAACACTTCATCGCCTTTCTCGCCTGCGAACCCGTCGCCCGTTTGGGCGAAGACTCGGAAGCCATCCACGATATGCGCGTGGCGACTCGCCGCTTGCGCGCGGCGATGAGTCTTTTTAGATCGATCCTCTCTACGCGGTTTGAGCGCGTGCGCGACGAGTTGAAATGGATCGCTCAAACACTGGGCGACACGCGCGACTTGGACGTGCAGATCGCGCAGTTGAACGAGTGGACTCAAGATCGCTCGTTGATCACTGTCTTGATCAAAGAACGTGAGCAATCTCAAGCAAAACTGTTAGAGGCACTCGACTCGAAACGCTATCATCAACTGATTCGTGTGTTGACCGAATTGCTGAAACGCGGCGCAGTGAATCGAGTGGAAGCCAAAGCCCGCGCGGTAGAGACCGCGCCACCGTTGATCGCCGCGCGCTGGAAAAGATTCAGCAAAGCGGCTGACGGCGTCACTCTCGAATCTTCGGCAGAGGAGTATCACGGCGTTCGCATCAGGGTGAAGCGTCTGCGCTACGCTGTCGAATTTTTTTCCGATCTCTATGGCGAAGCGGCTCAAGACTTAATCGCGCGGTTTGTGGTCGTGCAAGATATTTTGGGGGCGCACCAAGACGCGCATGTGGCAATGCCGCGCTTGCGGACGTTGGTGGACAAGCACGGCAAACAACTCACGCCGCAAACAATTTTTGCCATGGGCGAGATCGCCCAGCGTTACGCCCATCACGCGCTTGAATTGCGAAAGCAATTTCCAAAAGCGAACAAGAAGTTGGACAAGCGATGGAAGGGTTTGAGGAAGGAAATGAAGAAGAAAAAGGAAACGGTGGAAACAAAGGAAACGAAAAAAAAGCGGGAAACAGGGAAAGCAAAGGAAAAGAAGGAAATGAGTGTGATTGCTCACCCCATGAGAACAGAGGGAGACTCGCTCTAATCCGCAGTCAGCTTTTTTCTAAACCCAAACTATTTTCCGTTTACATTTCCCCTATCTCCTTTATTTCCTTTATCACCTTTCCCCTATTTCCCTTCTTTCCTTTATACCCTTATGTTCCTTTACCTAATTCGTCACGCCGATGCCGGTGACGCCGACCCGACACAATGGGCAGATGATCGTCAACGTCCGTTGAGCGAGGACGGCGCAAAAAAATTTCGCCAAGCGGCAAAGAAGTTTAAGCGCCTTGTGCCAAGCGTGGATGTAGTGTTGAGCAGTTCGCTGGTGCGGGCGTGGCAGACGGCGAAAATTTTGGAAGAGGAAGCGGGCTGGATCGCGCCGAAACGATTCGAGTCGCTAGAAGGTCATGGGGAGAATGAAGTGATCAAAGCTTTGAAACCGTATATGAAGCACGAACGCCTTGCTCTCGTGGGTCACGAGCCAACGATGAGCGCGATGGTTTCGTTTTTGATCGCGGATGACATGAATCGATCTATAGTGGAAATGAAAAAGGGTAGCGTTGCTTGTGTTGAGATAGATTCACTTCAAGCAGGCACGGGGACGTTAAAGTGGTTGTTGACGGTGAAGGTGATGAGGGAGTTGTAGCTACATCTTACACATTCAAAATTTCCATCACATTAAGCGCGACGTTTGAAAACGCCGAGAGAGTCAACATTTCTCCCCCACGCGCGATCCGCTTCTCGCGGTAGAGTCCACCCTCAGGTTTGCAATAAATTTCAATGCTCGATGCTTCCAAGTTGATCAACCATACTTCGGCGATCCCTGCGCTGGCGTATAACGGCACTTTCACATCACGATCTATGGCGAGCGTAGTATCGGCGATCTCCACTACGAGCAATACATCACTGGGCGTAGGATGCGAATTGCGGTAAAAATCTTTGCGAAACTTGGCGACGACGACATCGGGTTGCGGCTCTGAATGTTCGCCGATGCGGATTGGGTTTTGTGTTGCGACAATCGCGCGAGCTCCTAAACGTTGAATGAGCAACCAAGTGAGTCGGTTGACGATCCCGGCATGATCGGATCCTATCGGTGACATTTCGAGTATCTCTCCCTCTATGAGTTCAAGGCGATCATCTTCGCCAAACACGCCAGCGAGAGTCATCGCATCGTATTCGCTTGTGGTGAAGGTGTGACGTTTAACTTGTGGCACTGTATGTAACATGACGATCTCCGTAAGTTGAGTATAACATCCTCACCCAAATTTTTTC
>CAKKQG010000202.1 GCA_919901875.1 Anaerolineales bacterium | reverse complement strand
TGAAAGGAAAATAACCTGTGGCAAACGTTCTTCCTCGAAACAAAATTGACAACAAATTTAAATGGAATGCCGAAAGTGTTTTTGCGAATCCCGAAGCGTGGGAAGCGGAAGTGAAAGATATTTTAGAGTCACTGCCCGCGCTGGCTAAATATAAAGGACACTTGGGCGATAATGCCGCCACGCTGGCGGACGGCTTGAAAGCGATTGAGGACATCTCGCTTCGCGCGTATCGCGCAATCGTCTACGCTCTCTTTTCGTATCAAGTTGAAACGACGGATCAGAAGGCGGCGGCAATGGCAGGCAAAGCGCAAGGGATGGGCGGGCAGGTTCGCGCGGCGGTATCGTTTCTGGATCCTGAGTTGATCGCGTTGGGCGAATCGAAATTAAATCAGTGGATGAAAGATGAGCCGCGTTTGGCAATCTACAAACAATACGCGCATAACTTGTTCCGCAAGCAGGCGCACGTACGCAGCAGCGAAGTAGAAGAATTGCTGGGCATGTTGAGCGAGCCGTTTGCGGGACCGACTAATTCGACCAGCATGTTGAGCAACGCCGATTTTAAATTCCCCCAAGCGCGCGATAGCAAAGGCAAGAAGCACGACGTGACGCACGGCACGATTGGCAAAATTTTCGCGGGCGCAGATCGTAAAGCGCGACAAACGGCGTGGGCGAGTTACATGGATAAACATTTGGAATACAAAAATACGCTCGCCACGAACTTGGCTTCGTCTATCAGTCAAAACGTTTTTCATACGCGGGCACGCAAGCACGACTCTACGCTCGCCGCGTCGCTGCACGAAAACAATATCCCGCTTGAAGTGTTCCACAACTTGATTGACGTTTTCAAAAAGAATCTGCCGACGTGGCACAAGTATTGGGAGATTCGGCGCAAGGCATTAGGCGTGAAGGAACTCTACCCTTACGATATTTGGGCGCCGTTGACGAAGAAGAAATTTAAATTGCCTTACACCCAAGCCGTAGATTGGATCTGCGACGGTCTGGCGCCGATGGGCGCGGAGTATGTGCAGATACTGCGACAGGGTTGTCTCAAAGATCGCTGGGTGGATATTTACCCGAACATGGGCAAAGGGCAAGGCGCGTTTTCGTGGGGCGCACCCGGCACGCATCCCTTCATCATGATGAGCTACACCGACGAGATCGGCGGCATGAGCACCTTGGCGCACGAACTCGGTCACTCGATGCACTCGTATCTCACTTGGAAAAATCAGCCGTTGGTGTATTCCGAATATTCGCTCTTCGCCGCCGAAGTCGCCTCGAACTTTAATCAGGCGATGGTGCGGGCGCATCTGTTACAGAAAAACAAAGACAAGAACTTTCAGATCGCTATGATCGAAGAGGCGATGGATAATTTGCACCGTTACTTTTTCATCATGCCGACTCTGGCGCGATTCGAATTAGAAACGCACACTCGCGCCGAAAAAGGTGAGCCGCTCAACGCCGACGCGCTGATTAAGTTGATGGCAGATTTGTTTGAAGAAGGCTATGGCGGCAAGATGAAAGTTGAACGCGAGCGAGTCGGCATCACTTGGGCGACGTTCAGCCATTTGTTCAGCGATTACTACGTCTACCAATACGCCACCGGAATCTCCGGCGCGCACGCTATTGCCAACCGCATCTTACGCCAAGAGCCGAATGCTGTTGAAGATTATTTAAAATTCTTGAAAGCCGGTTCGTCCATGTATCCGCTTGAGGCATTGAAGATGGCAGGTGTTGATCTCTCCACGCCGAAGCCCGTTGAAGAAACGTTTGCGGTGTT
>CAKKQG010000201.1 GCA_919901875.1 Anaerolineales bacterium | reverse complement strand
TGCCGGAGAGCCGATTCGTTAACTGTCCGCGCCGCCCGCCGACATCGCGCGAATAAGGGTTGCCAAAGAGCTCAACGTGCTGCGAGTAATGGGCGTAGTCACCCATGTTGAATCGCACCAAGCGTTCGCGGTTTCCAAAAAGATATTCCGCCAACGCCCGCGCCAATTCTGTTTTGCCCACGCCTGTCGGACCCAAAAACAAAAACACGCCCATCGGTCGCAGCGGGTTGTTCACCCGCGCCCGCAGCAGACTCAACGATTGCACAATCGCTTCCACTGCTTGCTCTTGCGCCAACACGCGCCGCTTGAAATAACGCAGCACTTCGTCTTCATTGAACGGAGTCGAATCATCGAGCAACATGCGCGGCAAACCGCTCTGCTCGCCGAAACGTTTGATCACATCTTCGGCGGTCAGCTTTGCGCCCGCGCTTGTTTTGGTCACCGCCAGCGAGTCGCGCAGCAGATCAATCGTCTTGCCCGGCTGCGCCCGATCCAACGCATAACGCTGACTCAGATCAAGCGTCTGATTGATCGCTTCGTCGGTGACTTGGATGCTATGTAGAACGGAAAGATCGTCGGCGACATGGCGCACGATGTCGCGCGTCGTCCCTCGATCCGGTTCTTTGACGCGGATCGGCAAAAAGAGTTGTTCGTAATCCACATAGGTGTCGCAGAATCGTCGCCACGAATTGTCTTCGGCTTCGGCGATGCACAAACCTTTGTTGCGTTTGAGGGCGGTGGCGAACAGCGTCGCCAGATCGATCCCGCCGCCGCGCCGCATCAAGTGCGGGATGATTCCGAGGTCGAACTCGTCGTCGTCACCCCCGCTTGGGAAGTTGCTCAAGCGACCGGCGCGAATGATCTCATCGAAGAATAAAATGATCTCCGGATGTTTTGCCCATTCAGTTAATAATTGATCAAACATCCGTTGCCAATTGCCGTGCGTGGAGAAACTCATCAACCCGCCGGGGGTCAGCCGCCACACCTCTTTATCCTTCAACTCACTTGGGCATTTTCCGGCGGCGATGCGATCCACCACCGTTTGCACCACCGCGCTTTTGCCAACACGCATGGGACCCAACACCACCACCCGACCTTTAAGTGGTGAAGCCAGCGCCTGTAAAATTTCTTCCACTTCGTTGCCGCGTTGATACACATCGGGCTTGTTGCCCTCGCCTGCTTGTGGCGTGAGCTTCTCGCCGATGTTCGCCAACATCTCGCGTAGCTCGGGTGTCTTCCGTTTTTCTTCGGGTGCTTCGTCTTCGTCGTCGGGTGAGAGTAATTGTGGAGGGCGCATAGAGAAGTGATCCCTTGAGGAGTGATGAAAACATTATAGCAAAGGATGAAGGATGAATTAGGAAGGATGAAGAACGGGTGTTGGGAGACTCTCAATTACCAATTACAATTACGGTAATGAAAAAGTGTATTCTGATTTTTACCGCCTTCTACTTTGCTGCTTGCACGACTCT
>CAKKQG010000200.1 GCA_919901875.1 Anaerolineales bacterium | reverse complement strand
CTTGGCACAACGGAATCACATCTTCTTGAAGCCTATCCCACTTTACGCGCCGAAGATTTAGCAAACGCGTGGGCTTACTATCGTTCACATAAAAACGATATCGAAACACAGATAAAGGAAAATGAGGAAGCGTAAGGGATGGCGCGACTTTACTCCAACGAAAACTTTCCCTTGCCCGCTGTTGAGGAGTTACGACGTTTAGGGCATGATGTGTTAACGATTCAAGAAACAGGCAAAGCAGGGCAAGCCACACCCGACGAAGATGTGTTGGCGTTTGCAATTTCCGAAAAGCGCGTCTTGCTCACGATCAATCGGAAGCATTTTATTCGCTTGCATAATCAAGAATCAAAACATACGGGCATTATTGTTTGCACTTTCGATCCTGATTTCGCCGCACTTGCACGACGCATCCATGATTCGGTTGAGTCAAATGAAACACTCGAAAGCAAATTGATTCGCATTAATCGTCCAGTCAAATAATTGTGTTACACTTGCATCACAACTCCAAACGGTCACGCGCATCGCAGACGTGACCGTTTTTCTTGCCTGTTCGCAACGGATGAAAGCAGATGTAACGGATGCACGCGAAGCATTCGTTACATCCGTTACAAAATCCGCTGCCATGAAGTATGACCTTACCCGAAACAACGATTCGAAATTCTTTGCGCGATCAAATCTCTGCCCGCCGCACCTTTGCCATCATCTCGCATCCTGATGCTGGCAAGACCACGCTTACCGAAAAACTTCTTCTGTACGGCAACGCCATTCATCTTGCGGGCAGTGTGCGCGCGCGGCGCAGTCAACGCCACACCCGCTCCGACTGGATGGCAATCGAACGCGAGCGCGGCATCTCGGTCACTTCCACCGTGTTGCAGTTCCCGTATAAAGATCGCATCATCAATTTGCTCGACACGCCCGGTCACGAAGATTTTTCCGAAGACACCTATCGCGTCATCTCCGCCACCGACAGCGCGGTGATGGTGCTTGACGCCGCCAAAGGCATCGAAGCACAAACGCGCAAACTGTTCGAGGTATGCAAGCAGCGCGGCATCCCCATCTTCACCTTCATCAACAAAATGGATCGTCCGTCACGCGATCCACTTGATCTGCTTGAAGAGATCGAAAAAAATTTGGGGATGCAAGCCGTGCCGATGAACTGGCCCATCGGCGACGGCGAATCATTTCGCGGTGTATATGATCGACTCACGCGCACGGTTCACATCTACCGCCGCGTCGCCCACAACGCCACCGCCGCCGATGAGGTCGCGGTTGCCGTCTCCGATCCTGCCCTCAGCGATCACTTAAGTGAAAAAGAGATCGCCAAACTCACTGCCGACAGCGAACTGCTCGACGGCTTGCACTATCATCTCGACGACGAATTATTTTTAGGCGGCACGCAAACGCCCGTTTATTTCGGCAGTGCTCTCACCAACTTCGGCGTGCAACTTTTCTTGGATGCCTTTGTGGATCGCGCCCCCACCCCGCGCCCCTACCAAAGCGACAACGGACTCATCGAACCTGACCGAGAATCATTTTCAGGATTCGTTTTTAAGATTCAAGCCAATATGAATCCGAATCACCGCGACATCGTTGCCTTCATGCGAATCTGTTCAGGGCGGTTTGAGCGCGACATGAGTGTCTACCATTCTCAAAGCGGGAAAACGATCCGCCTGCCGCGCCCATATAAATTTTTCGCCAACGAGCGTGAAGTGTTAGACGAAGCCTACGCTGGCGACATCATCGGTCTGCCGAGCAACGGCACATTCGCCATCGGCGATACAATGTGCGCTAACGGCAAATTTAATTTTGCGCCCATCCCGCGCTTCCAAACCGAACACTTCGCCGTCATCCGCAACACCGATGTGGGTAAGCAAAAACAATTTCAAAAAGGGATGCGGCAGTTGGAAACTGAAGGCGCGATGCAAGTGCTGTACGACGCCGACTCATTCCAGCGCGATCCGATTCTTGCTGTGGTAGGGCAACTAC
>CAKKQG010000199.1 GCA_919901875.1 Anaerolineales bacterium | reverse complement strand
GCGCGGATCATCAACGAATCCGCCGAAGATTGCGCCGCCTGTAATTTCGCCATCGCCGAGGCAATATCACGCGGGTCGGCGCCTGCCAATAGTTTATTCAACTTATCTTTAACATCCGCCAGCTGCGCCTGCGCCACTTCCACGTTCGCTCGCGCCTTCGCCAAATCAATCGAAGAGGGTCCGCTGATGGCAAAAGTCAAAGTGGTCTGAGAGTCGCTTAACGTCTTTTGAGCTTTCGCCAGCGCGTCACTCTTGCTCGCCTTGTCCATGCTGATCTTCAACTCATACACTTGTTGTTGTGAGAGCGAGTTTTGATACGTGGCTTCGGCGCGTTTCATCGCGTCGTACGATTCTTGCGAGTTGTTGCTGTTGTCGTATTTCTCTTTCGCTTTGAGGAATTCGCCATAAGCGCGGTTGGTCGTCGCCACTTGCGTGTAATACGTTTGCACATCGGCGCTGACGTTGGATAACTGTAAATTGCCTTCGGCGCTTGCCACCGCCAACTTGGCATTGTTGACCGCATCGTAATACGATTGATCAGCAGAGCTGGTCAAGGTGAGTAACGCATCGTTGGCTTTCTTCAGGGTATCTTCGGCGTCGGCAACCGCTTTGCGTGCATTAGCCACAGTGAGAGCGGGCGGCTTGATCAGATCATCCAACGTCTTCTTGGCGCTGATCAAATCCGACTGCGCCTGAATAACAGTTTGCGGAATCGTCAACGGATCAAGGATCATCAACACATCACTGGTTTTCACCTTGTCACCCACTTTCACATTCACTTGGGCAATGGTGCCGGTGATCTTCCATCCCAGCGTAGACGATTGGATCGGGCTAACCGTGCCGGACGAATCCACGGTGCTGACTGCCGTGACCTGAGTCACTTCGCCGGTGCGGGCAATCGCCGCCGCCGCCGTTTGTTGCGTGGTGTAGGCTTGCCAGCCAAAGTAGCCGCCAACGGCAAGCGCCAACACCACCACAACAATAGTTATCAATTTCCATCGAGCTTTCAAAAATGTCATCATGGTTTTAAAGTCTCCTTGCTTTTCGAGAGCGAAATTATATCGTCTGGACTTATGCAGTTCACAAAAATCTTTATCACGAATGTCACGAATGTTCCGAATATGACGAATAAAACAAAATTAAAATTCGTGTTATTCGTTTATTCGAGTCATTCGTGATTAAGGCGCGTAAGTTCAGATCGCGCTACTCTTTAACTCAAACGTGATCTTCAGCCCGCCGCCCGGCACATTGCTGGCGCGGATCGTCCCGCCCTGTCCTTCGATCAATTGGCGAGCAATCGCCAAGCCGAGTCCGGCGCCGCCTGAAGAACGGGCGCGCGATTTTTCGGCGCGCCAGAATCGGTCAAACAATTTTGGCAGATCATCGTCGGGGACGCCGGGTCCGTTATCGCTGAGGCTGACGGCGACACCGTGCGCCGAACGCTTCACATCCACACTCACCTCGCCCTGATCGGGAATGTACTGGATGGCGTTATTCAACAAATTACTGATCACCTGCTCCACCCGTTGTCCGTCAGCAGATACCGTCGGCAGATCATTTTCCACTTCCACCGTCAACTTAATATTTTTCTCCGAGGCCGCCATCTCAAATAGATCCACCGCGCGTCGCGCGCTGTTGCCCAGATCCACTTGCGCCAGATCGAAATGCAACTGACGCGCTTCTGCCAGCGACAGAAGATGCAGATCGTCAATCACCCGTTCCAACATATACGTCTCTTCCAGAACCGGCGCAATGTGTTCTTCGTCTGCTGGATAGACCTTGTCAATGATACCTTCGAGTCGTCCGCGCATAATGGTGAGCGGCGTACGAAGTTCGTGGGCGACATCGGCTAATAGTTCACGCCGCTCGAGATCGTTGCGCTCCAGTGAATCGGCCATGCGATTAAAACTTTCGCTCAGGTCGCGCAAGTCGCCGCGCCCTTTCACTTGCACGCGTGTACTCAGATCACCGGCGGCAACTAATTGCGCCGCGGCGATCACATCCACCAATGGCGATACCACGCGACGCATAAGCATCAAGCCGATCACGACGGTCATTAAGCCGGTGAAGAAAGCGATGAAGCCAATTGGGAACAGCAAACCGCTGAGCGCGCGCCACAGCAACGCTGTTTCACTTTGCTCAAAGTTAGGCTCACTCGGCCTGCCACGCATGATCAGCAAACCCACTTGATTGCCCTTCACGCGCAACGGAAAACGCAAATCTTCGCGGCGCGTCGTAT
>CAKKQG010000198.1:1972-6227 GCA_919901875.1 Anaerolineales bacterium | reverse complement strand
TTCATGCGAATCTTGCCGGGGCAAACTGCCATACAGCGTGTCTCCATCGGCACGCCATCGCTGAGTTGATCTTTGCCTTCGACGCGCGGGTAACACCCCACACATTTTTCGGTGGTGCGCGTCGTGCCGCGATACATAGATTTTTTGTACGGGCATTGTTCCACGCACTTGCGATAGCCGCGACAGCGCGCCTGATCGATCAACACGATGCCGTCTTCGGGTCGTTTGTAGATGGCTTTGCGCGGGCAGGCGGCGGCGCAGGCCGGATAGGTGCAGTGATTACACAAACGCTGCAAATAGAAGAACCATGTTTGATGTTCGGGCAACTTCACGCCTTCGGTGTGGATGCCGAGCTTGCCGCTTTTATCTTTGTATCCGGTGGAAGTGTCTTCGTAAAAATTCGGGGCGCGCCATTCGGTGTCGGGCGGGATGTAGCCCAAGGCTTGATCGGCGGCGCCGCTGGCTTCGGTGATGGTCAGACCGTTGTAAACGCCGTAAGGCGAATCGGCGGCGACCTTTGAAGAATCCCATTCCGCTTTTTTGTTGGCGGTTTGATGCGCTTTATCCAGCATCTCCAAAATTTTCACGTCCCAATGCTGCGGGTAGCCGCCGTACGGTTTCGATTCGACGTTGTTCCACCACATGTATTCTTGCCCTTTGGAAAAAGTCCAAGTGGCTTTGCAGGCGCCGGTGCAAGTTTGACAGCCGATGCAGCGATTGATGTTGAACACTGCGGCAAATTGTTTTTGCGGGTGCGCTTCGTTGAACACGTAGTTCATCTTGCGCCCCAAGTGCCAGTTATAAACTTCGGGCATAGTAAAACTCCTTGTTGTGTAGATAAGTGGCTATGCTATACTTCCGACATGTTTACCTTTACAGGTATCCTTATCAAAGAAGAGCAAGGTTACAGTTCCCTTTGTATCGAGCTCGACGTGGCCTCGGTGGGCGACAGGCCAGAAGAAGCAAAAGCCATGTTGCTGGAGGCCGCCACACTGCACCTCGAAGGGGCATTCGAGGATGGACTGCCTTATCTGCGTCCAGTGCCAACAGAGGCCGATCCTCGCCACACCGCGCCGGACACAGTTATCGAAGTCTTTCGCTTCAAAGTGGACGTAGCCGTCCACGCTCATGCCTAAACTCCCCGCTCTAAAACCGTCCGAAGTGGTTCGCGCGCTTGAACGCGCAGGATTTGTCCGGGTGCGACAGCGTGGTAGTCATCTCCGGTTGAAACGAGGCAACCTCGCCGTCACAGTGCCAATGCATCCGGGCGACCTTCCCCCCAATGTCTTGCGATCTATCCTCCGACAGGCGCAGTTGACCGAGAAAGAATTTCTGGCTTTGCTGTAACTCCCCACTTCGCGCACGTTCTCCGAATCAACTCTTGCACGTATTCTTCCCCTTTCAGTTGATAAACCCGATGGGTGGCGAGAAACATCGGGCTGACGAAAAGAGCCATCAGCCGCCGCTCGTCCCAGCCCATGCGGGCGTACTCCTCGACAAAACATTCCGCCATCGCTTCCAGTTGTCCTTCTTCGCCGGGCATCACCATGCCCACCAAACCCAACGGGTCTTCGTCTACAAATTCGTCGTGAGGCATATTCCACTCCGTGAAAATCCAAACTCCAAAAAACCAAACTTCAAAACCTGCTTCTCTTTGAAATTTGAAGTTGGTAATTTATTTTTTTACTTCTATTGTCTTTCCGCCTATATACTTGTTCATAAAATCGCTCTCGTGTCCAGGCGTGAATCCGGTGGCGACGGATTCCCATTTGCCCTTGCCGTTGAGCCCGCCGTCTTCGGCTTTCGTCACCTTCACCAACGTTTCCTTAGGCACCGTGTTGAGGGCGTGGTTGTCGGCTTCACCCCCGAAGATGAATTGCATCGCCGTCTTTTGTTTGTGGAAGAGGTTATCCGTTTGATGCATCGGCATAGACCAATCACGCGTAAGGGATTGTTGTGATCCATAACGGACATTCGCCATGTAACCGGTGCCTTCTGATTTCGCCAAGCCGTCGGCGCGAGTCTCGTGCGCCCTCACCGATTTTTCGGTTGCCATGAACGCACCGTGTTTCAGCATAATGATGTTATAGGGATACGCCGGGTTGTATTTGGCGCGCAGCATCAAGCGCGCCACTTTATAAAATGGATCGTCGGCTTTCCATCCGATGTAAGGTCGGTCAGCCGGGTTGGCGTCCACGTAAACGTAATCGCCGTCTTCGATGCCAAAATCTTTCGCCGCTTGCGGGTTGATGTGCAGTTGATGATCGCCGGGTCCGGGCAGACGTTTATCCAGGCGATACGGATCGCCAAAGTTGGAGTCGAGGATGATCGTCCAATCCACCGTGCTCCACGAGGAGTGAACGCGATGGCGAGTCTTGGGTGTGAGGCAGTAGAACTGGAATCCTTTTTCCCATAATGGATTCTTGGTTGTCTTGGCTTTCGCCCAACTCAACGCTACGTTGCGAACCGTGCGCTCTTCCCAACCCTCATGGTCGAGCGGGATGCCATAGTCGTCGGGCTTGATGAAGCGGCTGGTGCTGACGATGACGTTGGGCAGATATGGCGTGGCTTCGGGACTCTCGCGGTGCGAGATCATGTTCTCGCCATATTCAATCGCTTCGGGGATGTCGCAATACGCGCTGAGGCGTCCGCTGTCGGTGTAGAACGGCACGTTGTCATGCACCTGCTCCCAAAACGGAATGCGCGGATACGTGCGGAACAACATCAGCGCCGCACCGGGTTCGCCGTAATTGCCATCCATGATGTCTTTAAATTTGTAGCCACTGGTGGTCAGCGACGAATCGAGCAAGCGTTGAATATAAACTTCGGGCTTGCCGTCGAGGGCGAACTTCCAATAATCGCGGAAGCGTTTGTCGTTGAGCTTGTCGCCCATCGTCGCCGCGAGTTCGGCCAGAATCCGCACATCGTCGCGCGTGTCGTAGAGCGGTTTGATGCCGCCTTTCCAAATTTGCAAAAAGGGATTTGAACACGAGGCGGTGATCTCGTGCGTTTGAAACTCTGCCCAAGAATTTGCCGCCAACCCGAAGTCGGCATACTCCACCGTTGCCGTCATCTCAATATCCACCGAGATGATCAACTCAATGTTGGGATTGACGTTCTTGATCATTTCGTAATGATGCTTGGCGTTGTTCAGCAAATTCACATTCGTAAAGAATTGAACTTTGGTGGGTGTGGGCATGTGCGTGTTGCCCGTGAAAACTTTGCGCCCGTATTTGGGCGTGTCCACGATAAGCGGACGCTCGGAGTGATTCCAGTAAGCGGGCTCTTCGTCCTTGCTGTAGGCGTGCGCCAAAATGTTTTTGCCCGGCGTGTTCTCGTCGAGATTCGGCTCAAACGGATCTTCGGCGACCCAGCCTTTGAAGCCGGGTCCCACTTCGGGCGAACCTTGAAAGAGCGCGGCTTTGTAATTGCCAGCCCAGGTATAACAACCCGCGCCCGGTCTGCCAATATCACCGGTGAGCATGAGCGGCAAAAATTGGGCGCGATTGGCGAGCGTGGCGTGGAACCAGTGATTGATCCCTTCGCCGATATGAATCGCCACCGGCGACATCGTCACAATATCTTTGGCGAGTTGCTCGATCATCGCCTTCGGCGCGTGCGTGATGTCGGCAACCGAATCGAGATCGTAATCTTTGAGATGCTCTTTATACATCGCCCACAGCGTCAACACCTCAACTTCTTTGCCGTCGTTGAGTTTGATCTTGCCCGACCAATCGAGAATGGGATCAATACCTTTCTTGTCCAAGCCTGTGCCAACGTCATCGCGCGTGATCGCCACGAGTTGATTCGTCTTGGCGTCGCGCACCACGTAATCGCCTAACTTCTCGTATTGCGCTTGAGTCAACCCTTGTGTTTTGAAACTGTAGCTGTCGGGTTTAATCCCGAGCTTGTAATTGGGGAACGCGTCTGAGGCGCGCAGCTTCTTCAGCGTGTCGGCGCGAACCAAGATCGGGAAATCGGTGAAGTGTTTTACAAAAGGCTCGTTGTGTTTCTTGTTGTCCATGATCCAGCGCGTGATCCCCAAAAAGAGCGCGGTGTCGGTGGCCGGGCGAATCGGAATCCAGTAATCGGACTTCGTGGCGGGCGGCGAGTATTCGGGCGTGATGGTGACGATCTTCGCCCCGCGCTCCATCGCTTCGATGAAGAAGTGCGACTCGGGCATTTTATTTTCAACTAAATTTTTGCCGCATTGAATGTGCAAGCGCGAGTTACGCAGATCGTTGAAGTCCTCATC
>CAKKQG010000198.1:0-1872 GCA_919901875.1 Anaerolineales bacterium | reverse complement strand
TTTTGCCGCATTGAATGTGCAAGCGCGAGTTACGCAGATCGTTGAAGTCCTCATCGGACGCTTGCAAGCCTGTTGTGAACGGATGCCCCGGCGCTTGATCGCCGTGCCACGTATAGTTCGACCATGACCGCCCACCTTTCAAATCGTCGCGTTTCACTTTGCGAATCTGTTCGTCCAACAAGGCCAACATATTCGAGAAGCGATACATGCCATACTTGCCGATCACGCCGAGCAAGCCCATGCCGCCGCGACACTTAAACGTCCGTGTGCCGGCGCCGCCCATCGCCTCAATCATTTCTTTGGGATAGCCTTGCTCTTTGAGCAACGCCACGCCTTCGTCCGTCGAATAACGTTTGGCGATGGCGATCATCCCGCGCGAGATGTAATCGTAAGCAACGTCCCACGACACGGGCAACAATTCATCCGTGCCGCGCGAATCAAATTTGTATTTGGATTTATTTGCCGTGTTCAACAAGGGGAAGCCGTCATCTGCCCACTGCTTCCAGCCTTTTCGCATCAACGGACCCTTCAGGCGATGCGGGCCATACATGCGGCGATGAAACGTTTGCCCTTTCTTGCAGCCGCGCGGATGCCAGTGCGCGGTGGCTTTGTTGCCATACAAGTCACTGTACCTCTCCACGTCGTAGTTCGTCTCAGATCGCAAAATGACTCCGTTGCGAACAAAGGCCCGCAAGCGGCAAGCATGCGTATCGTTGGGCGAGCAGACGTAAGTGAAGGTCGAGTCGTAACGATATTGATCGCGATAGGTTTTTTCCCAATCGCGTTCGGGGTAGCTCGCCAACGGGTTGTCAATGCCGATGGGATCGAGTAAGTGCAAATGCAAATCGTCTGCCGCCACACCCAAGGCGGCAACACCTGAGAGTTTGAGAAAATCGCGGCGAGTCAATTGAGTCATGTGTCGCTCCGTTTAGAAAGATTAGTTAACGCAGTCAACAGGTCCGGCACATTGGCGCTTACTTGTTGACTGGTGATCACTTGCACTGTGTTGGCATTAAGATCGGCGCGCAGAATGGGGAGAGTGGGATGGCGGGTGATGAGTTGGGAAAATGAATCGGCGGCGTCCCCGATAGCGGTGACGATGATCGTGTCGGCGCGCGACGAGTCGATCATCGGTGAGGCCGCCTCGGCTGTGGGGGCGACTCCCACCAATGTCGCCGACTCGGCTTGCGCCAGCATCTTCGCCAACCCCTCGGCGAAAAGAGAATCACCTACAACAAAAACTCTGCGCCCGCTCATGTCAACAGCATAGAGCAAAGCGCAGAGGAAAATCTATCCGTCTTTTATTGCACAAAGAATGAAAAAAGAGTGAGGGTTAACAACACCTGACAGGTCTTGCCGAACTTAACGCCCGCCGAAATTTAAACAGACCTGTCAGGTGTAGCACAGTTGAGAATAGATCGGAGCGAGGAAATTTGTAACTGCTCACGCTCTCGCAGGATGATGAATCATCCTGCTGATACGCCAAACGCGATAAATCGCGTTACGGTCAGTCTGCTTCAGCAGACTTTTCGTAACAGCGTGGAAATTCATTTCCACGCTTCAGAACAAGGCTACAATACAAATTAGAAACTCAACCCTCACCAATTACTACTTACCAATTACTGATCACTGCTCACCGCTCATTGCTCACCGCTCCCATGCCAACACTCGAAGTCACTTATCTCGATTACGATATAGTTCTGCTGCGCGCCATCGCCTCGCAAGCGGGCATTGAACTCAACGCGCCCAACGCCCGCGCCGCGGCGACGCAACTGGCGCAAGCGCTGCAACGTCACGAGACGGTTGAACTTCTCCTCTATCGCATCCTGCCCTCTGCCCTCAACGAAAATATTTCGCCCGAACAACTCGCCC
>CAKKQG010000197.1 GCA_919901875.1 Anaerolineales bacterium | reverse complement strand
GACTTCTGACTTCCGACTTCTGATTTCTCCGTCACGATATTCCACACCCTATTCAACCACCTCGCCGTCCCCTCAATGCCTCGACTGTTCCACGGCGCACCTTGTTCCCATTCGGCGAAGAACATCAAGTAAGCCCGCACCGCATCGGCGCCGTGCTGCGCCACCAACTCATCGGGCGCAACCACGTTGCCTTTGCTCTTCGACATCTTCTCCGAACCCTCGCCCAACACCATACCCTGATTACGCAACATCATCATCGGCTCGTTATCGCGCACCAACTTCATATCGCGCAATGCCTTTGTGAAGAAGCGCGTGTAGATCAAGTGCATCGTCGCGTGTTCGATGCCGCCAGTGTAAACGTCCACCGGCATCCAGTAATCGTATTCCTTCGGGTCCCACGGATGCTTGTCGTAGTTTGGACTCAAATAACGATACTGATACCACGACGAACACATAAACGTATCCATCGTGTCGGTGTCGCGCGTGGATGGTTTGCCGCACAACGGGCATTTGGCTTTCGCCCACGTCGGATGCAACTTCAACGGACTCTCGCCCGTCGGCTTCCACTCCACTTTATCGGGCAGCGTCACCGGCAATTGATCATCCGGCACCGCCACCTGACCATGATCGGGACAATAGATGATCGGGATGGGCGTGCCCCAATAACGCTGACGCGAGATCAACCAATCACGCAAGCGATAAGTGGTAGCGCCTCTGCCTATTTCCTTTTTCTCTAACCAAGCGATCACCTGCCTCTTCGCAACGTCACCTTTGGTTCCGTTAAACTCATCGCTGTGAATCATTGTGCCGTATTCATCGTGATACAGCGCGTCGCGATAAAACTCCACCGCCCATACCATCTCCATGATCGTGCGTTTGTTTCGCACGTTCGGTTCTAACCCGTGGCATCGCGCCAGAATCTTTTTCTCGGCTTCGATTGAATCCCAATTCCTCACGCTATCGCTAAAGACAAATGCCCAGCGCGTGCCGATCACTTCGTTCCACTTATTCGGCTTCACAAACTTCTGGGCGATCTCGATGTAGCGTTCCGCTTTCTGTTGCGGGATGGTGATGAACAGCGACCCTTGCTTCTCTTCAAACGGAATGCCTTCGTCTTTCAACGCTTCGGCGAAACCGTCGTTCATCGTGCCGCCCAGCGCGAACGATTTTGTTAAACCATCGTTACGATCAATCACCGGAATGATCGGCAGACCGAACTTCAAGGCAAATTCAAAGTCGCGTTTGTCATGCGCCGGCACCGCCATGATCGCACCCGTGCCGTACGTCATCAACACATAATCGGCGATCCAAATTTGAATCTTTACGCCATTAACCGGATTTGTGGCATA
>CAKKQG010000196.1:6126-7336 GCA_919901875.1 Anaerolineales bacterium | reverse complement strand
AGTTCTTGTTGCTCTTTCAGAAGAACATGTTGTTCTTCTATCAATGCTGATTGTTGTTCAATCACTTGCTCGATCATGCGCGTTAGGTCTCGGTAACGAGATAACAAGCGAATCTCATCTTCTGTTTGTTGGCGGCGCAACCGATTAGCAACAAGAGCCGGGCGATTCAGACGCAACCGATTCAATGTGAATACTCCAATAGGAGTCAAAGGATGTAAAGTTCCATTTTCAAGTGAGAGGAAGTGTTTGGAGAAAGGTTCAATGCGAGGATTCCAAAGAAGAGACGGGTGTGGCGGTTCGACCCAATAAGCAAGTTTGTATTGGTTACAGCGCGGGCAGCAGTAGATCAAGTTCTCTAACTCGTCATCGCCGCCCTTTGTCAATGGGCGAAAATGATCTACTGTGAGTTGATCGCCTGCATCTACTTCGGCAATGCCGCAAAACTCACAGGCGAAGTTTGCCCGTTGACGAACTTGCTGGCGAGTCTCTAACGAGATCGTCATGCCGTTTGAGGGACAAGACGCGAAACTTGTTGGCGCAGCGTAGCGTTCTCGCGGCGTAACGTTTCATTTTCTTCCGCCAATTCTTGCAACCTCTTGGTAGCGGCACTGAGTTGTTCTAGCGCGGCGGTCACTTGTTCTTGCAACGACATCCGGGTGATCATTGATTCATTTAAGCCTAACAACTTCATCTCGGCTTTATCGTGCGTTGTATACCACTCTTTCAGTTGTGTTTGTTCTTGCGCGGTAAGCGGCTCATCGCGTGTTGCGCGATCATGGAGTTGCTTTCCAATAGCATCGGTGATCATACAGAACTCCTTTCGATTTTTGATTCTAGCACGATCCTCTCCAATAGTTTTTTCTCTTCCTCTACATTTTTGATCTCCCCATCCAAATAAGCATCCTGCAAGCGCGTGATGATCTTCTTGAACAGCGGACTCGGCGTGAGACCCAGCGCCTTCAAGGTGTCGCCGTCGGTGGCGATATGAACTTGAGTGATGCGTGTTGCGTATTCCGTGAGATGAGTGCGTAGTGAGTCGTCGTCGCACAAGATGAGAAGAAGCGGTATCAGGTCACGATCAAATTCTCCCAACCCCTGATGCAGTTCGCTGAATTTTAATTCGGGCGTGAGATGTGGAATGAGCAAACGTATCTCGCTCACTTGGCGGATCACATCACCGACTTTTGAGGAGAATTTGAGTCGGGCAATT
>CAKKQG010000196.1:0-6026 GCA_919901875.1 Anaerolineales bacterium | reverse complement strand
GGATGAATCTGTTTCAAGATTCCCAATTCGCCCAAGCGCGCCAAATGTTTTTCGGGTTCGCGTTCTTTCAGCATGGCTTCAAGTTCATGGCGGATGCGGTCGCCGCTGACGCGATCTAATAATGGCAGGGCGTGTGAGATCAGTTCAAGCGTGCGCGGTTCGATCTTGAAATTAAAACGTTGCTCGAAGCGCACGGCGCGTAAGATGCGAGTCGGGTCGTCTACAAAGCTGATCGAGTGCAAGACTCGAATCAAGCCATCGCTCAAATCTTTTTCGCCGCCCCAAAAGTCGAGTAGGTCGCCGAAGGTGTCTGTGTCGAGGCGTAGTGCCAACGTGTTAACCGTGAAGTCGCGCCGATGCAGGTCGAGCTTGATGCTACCGCGCTCCACTTCGGGCAAGGCAGATGGGTGCGGATAAAATTCGGAGCGGGCGGTGACGAAGTCGAGAGTGGGGAGAGGGGAAGTTGAAGGCAGTTTCCACTTTGCCGTGCCGAACTGTGAATGTGCAGTAATTTTGCCGCCGTGTTGCGCCGCCAATTTGTTTGCTAACTTGATCGCTTCGCCTTCAACGACGAGATCAAAATCAAAACTCGGCGTTCCCAGAATCAGATCGCGCACAAAGCCGCCGACGATGAAGAGTGAGTCGTTTAATTCTGCTGCCGCGTTGGAGACAAGGTGAATTAAGTCGAGACGGTCTTTGGGCAGACTCGACGCCAGCTCATTGGCAAGATTCCGTTTGGCAGCGCGAGTCGGCGTCACCGTGCGTTTGATCAGATCGGTGCGCGTGACCACGCCGATGATCGCATCATTTTCTACGACCGGCACTTGTCCCCAGCCGTGTGTGATCATTAAGCGTTGCAGATGATCCAATGAATCATTTGGCGAGACGATCACTTCGCCCATGTCCATGATCGAGCGAATGGGTTGCGCGCCGATGTTGTGGTGCATGGCGCGATCTACGGCGCGGCGCGTGAGCAAGCCAACCACTTTGTTATCGGCGACGACGGGATAGCCTTCGTAGCCATAACGCTGCATTCGTGTCGCGGCTTCGCGGATGGTGACATCGGGTGCGAGCGTTTGCACGCCACTCGACATGATCTGGGCGACGGTGGTGACAGGTTGAATGTGCGTCGGCAGGATGGTAAGTAATTCGCGCTTCACGTCGTCTAAGGATTGATTGCGGATGATCGCCGCCGCCGCCCGCCCGTGTCCGCCGCCGCCGAAGTGGGATGCCGCCGCGCCCACGTCAACATTTTTCACGGTGGAGCGGGCGATGAGCTGCACGCGCGACTCGTGTCCGCTTAATTGAATCAAAAGAAATAATGCGGCTGGATCGAGCGTGTCGCGGATCGAGTGAGCGAGCGTGGACAGTTCTTCGCTGGTGTCGCCGCCATCAATGGCGCAGAGTGTGACGGGTTGACCGTTGATGAGATGTGTCTCGGCGGCGTTGAGGAGTTGATCGTGTAATTTTTTTTGCGCCGGGCTCAAGGGGTGATTCAAAAATTCGCGGACGATGTCGAGCTGCGCGCTACATTCGATTAAGTGAGCGGTGGCGCGGGCGTCGCGGGCGGTGGTGGTGAGGTAGGTGAGCGCGCCAGTGTCTTCGTAGATGCCGATCAAAAAAAGTGTGGCTTCAATCGGTGAGATAGGCAAGAGCGATTCGATCATGCGCTCGATTAAGAGTGTGGTGTTGGCACCGGTGGCGGCCTCACCGTTGAGGGGGTGGTGATCGATCACGGTGAGGCGAGTTTTGGCATTCATCCCTTTAACGGATGAGGTGCTTTGCGCGTCTACGATGATCACGTCATCCACGCGATGGCGCGAGAGGTCTTCGGTCTCGGTGAATTTAAAGTGTTCGCCGTAGAGAGTCAAAAATGCTTGGACGTTGCGATTGACGCGGCGCGGTAAAACGGGCGTGGCGTGTGTGTGTAGGCGGTGGGTTGCCCAGAGAGAGGCGACGGCGTCAAAGTCGGCTTGTTCGTGAGTCAGAATTAACGTTGTCATCAAAAGAGAAAAACAAGCGATTGAAATCGCGGCAACACAAGGCGAAATCGGCGAAGCCAGACCTACGCGGGTTTATTAACGCGCGAGAAGACGGAAGACAAGAATGAGGAAGCCGATGGCAAGCAGAGCCACAAGGCCAAAGCCGATCCACAAGTAGCGCAGAAGGGGAAGCGAGTCGAGGTTAAATGGCACGCGCAGATTTTCGGCTTTGCCATTTACGACTTTGCCCTCTAAAATAACGCGCGCCTTTTCTTTTTTCGTTTTGGTTTTGTCTCCACCTGCTTCGGTTTCATCTTCGGGCGTGCTGATCTTCCACTTGACGTCGGGCGGAGTGGCTTCTTCTTGGCGACCTTCGTATTCTTCATACGGGATGGTGTGTGTGTCGCCGCAATTAAGACAACGATAGATCACTTCGCGCTTAACGGAAAAGAGCGGGATGAAGTACAACGTGAAGCGTGTGTCTATATCTACCACGTCATGCTCGGTGACGCTCATGCAAGTGGGACATACTTTGCGCTCGGAGGGCAGTTTGTTCTGAACGACCTTTGTGCCGAAGAAGATCATGTGATTATTATAATGAACAATGAGAGAATGAACAATGAGCAATGAGAGAATGAAGAATGACAAATGAACGAGGTTAGAAGTTTGATGTTGGAGGGCGTAAGGGAAATGTAAGGTGATGGTTTTAGATTGGGTGGCGGTATCACCTGAATCTTTCATCTTGAATCTTTAATCATCTACCTCTCATCTCTTTCGACTATAATTGTCTCTATGATCCAGAAATTTACCCGACGTGAATTTTTAAAGTTAAGTTCCATTGCCATCGGCGCCGCCGCGCTGCCGACTCTTTCACCTAACGACTTACGGTTGACGGCTCCCACCATGGGGCTGGGGCGGGTGACGGTGTTAGGCTTGCGCTTGATGAAGCGCCCACGTTGGACGGCGGATTTGATTCGGACGATGAAATCAGATGAAGTGGTGGAACTCTACCGCGCGGTGATGGGGCAGTATGAAGGCAAACCGTCTTGGCACAACTATGTATGGTTTGAAGTTGAAGGCGGTTATCTTCACTCGTCATGGGTGCAGCCGGTGAAGAATGAACCGCAAACGCCTGTCACTTCTGCGCTGCCGCTCAATGGACTCTTCGGCGAGGTTTACGTGCCATACACCGAAGCCTACGAATCGCCGGACACGAAATCGAAAATTGTGTATCGCTTGTATTACAGCACGGTGTCGAAGATTGACAAGATTCAACAGGTCAATGGCACGACGTGGTACCACCTCTTTGACGAAGAGAAACCGTTCGGCTTTTGGGTTGACGGCAAAACCACGCGGATCATTACGACGGAAGAGATCACTCCCATCTCGCCTGACGTGACCGATAAACGAATCGTGGCTGATCTCGATACGCACTGGCTCTCAGCGTTTGAGGGCAAGACCGAAGTGTTTCGGACACGCTTCGCTTCGGGCGCGAGCTTTTTCGATCCTGTTTCCAATCAACAAAAGTTATATATCACGCCCGGTGGCAAGCATCCCATCTCGCGCAAATTCGTCAGCACGCATATGGCGGGCGGCGTTGCGCCTAATGGCTACGACTTGCCGGGTGTTGGCTGGGTTTCTATTTTTGCTACCGGCGGCGCGGCGATCCACTCGACATACTGGCACAACGATTATGGTCGCCCGCGCTCACACGGTTGCTTGAACTGCACACCCGATGCGGCGAAGTGGTTATTCCGTTGGACGACGCCCGAAGTCACCTATTCGCCCGGCAAGATCGAAGTGCCGTGGCCCGGCGGCACGCGTGTAGAAATTGAAGGCACGCCCCCGACATTTACAAATGATGGGAGTTCTTAGAAATGGATGCTTCTAACGTTTCGTTTGGTCTTGCATTATTAGCTGGATTATTATCGTTTCTCTCTCCGTGCGTGTTGTCGCTTGTTCCGGCATACATCGGGTATCTCGGCGGGCGCGCGGTCACGACGGATGGTCAACTCGTTGAATCGAATCGTTGGCTGACCTTTTCGCATGGCATCGCCTTTGTGCTGGGGCTAGGCTTTGTGTTGGTCTTTTTGATCGGCGTGCCAACAGGTCTCATCGTGGCGTTCTTAGGTCGCACCGATCCGCAAGCCGAGGGCTTTCTCTACAATTTGAAAACGATTCTGGCGCAGATCGGCGGGCTGATCGTCATCGTCTTTGGCTTGCACACCATGGGCGTCATCACGATCCCATTTTTGGAATTCGACACGCGCAAACAAGTTGCCCCACGCTCCGAACTCAGTTATCTCTCCTCTTTTATGATGGGCGTGTTTTTCACAGCCGGTTGGTCGCCGTGCGTGGGACCGGTGTTGACATTGATCATCAACATGGGGCTCGCCGCCGAAACGACCGGGCGCGCGGTGTGGCTGCTGGTCGCCTATTCAATGGGGCTGGCGATCCCGTTTCTCATCTCGGCGCTGGCAGTGGGGCAAGTGACGAAACTTATTCGCACCTATTCAAAATACACGCGCTACATTTCTATCGCCACCGGAGTTCTGATGATCGTCATCGGCGTCCTGCTCCTCACCGGCACCTATCAACGCATCGCGGGCATCTTCGCCGGGTGGGGGACGATTTTTGATTTCGGAATTTAAAATGGACTCGCCAAGTTCGACTCGCGCCACATTGTTGATCATGGGTGGGGGGATGTTGATCGGATTAGCGATTGGCGCGTTGGTGTTAATTGGATTGCCGGCGGCTCAAGGGGCTGCCGCCACCCCCGCAGGAACGAACGCGAATAATAATTCCAACTTCCCCGCACCCATCGTCGGCTCACCCGCGCCGGATTTCACTCTGAAAAATATCGAAGGCAGAGACATCCGTTTAAGTTCGCTCAACGGGCAACCAATCTTGATCAACTTTTGGGCGACGTGGTGCGGTCCCTGCGAAATTGAAATGCCGGCGATCGACGCCGCTTATCGCAAATATCGTGATCAAGGTTTTGTGGTGTTGGCGGTAGACGATGACGAACCGCTTGCCGACGTGGTCGTGTTTTTCAAAAAACACAATTTAGCCTTTGAAGCACTGCTCGATCCCGGCACTAAAGTCACCGACCTCTACCGCGTGCGCGCCTTCCCCACTTCGTTCTTCGTCGGGCGCAACGGGCGCATCCTCTCCATGCAGATCGGCACCATGACGGAGAAGCAACTTGAAGGACATCTCGAAAGAATTTTGCCAAAATAAATTTAATAAAATCTCAAATTTCAAACCCCAAAACCCCAAAACCCCAAAACCCCAACTTCCAACTTCCAATCTCCAATCTCTAATCTCTAATCTCCAACTTCCAACTTCTAATTATGTCCTCTACTCCCGCCGTCTCTGGTCGCACACGCTCTTTCATTATCTGGCTCGATAAACAAATTTACTCACTTGCCACGCATTGGTTAGCGGTTTTCAACTTCTTTGTCTTCATCTATGTTGGCTTGCCGTTTCTCGCCCCTATCTTGATGAAGATGGGTCTCGACTTTCCGGCGACGGTCATCTACAAAGCCTACTCGCCTTTATGTCATCAATTTGCGTTTCGCTCGTGGTTTCTTTTTGGCGAACAGGTTGCTTACGAAGCGCCGCAATTCAAAGCGCTCACCGGCATTGACCCGTATAACTTATTAGATCGTTTTGCCGCGCGCGATTTTGTGGGCAACGCCGTGATGGGATTCAAAGTGGCGTATTGCGAGCGCGATGTGGCGATCTACGGCGGCATTCTCCTCGCCGGAATTATTTTTGGCATTGCTCGCGTGAGCGGTCTTCAAGTAAAACCGCTTCACTGGCTGCTGTATGGTTTGATCGGCATCGTGCCGATTGGGTTAGATGGTTTCAGCCAACTATTTTCGCAACCGCCCTTCAACTTTATAACTCTGCGCGAAAGCACGCCCTTCTTCCGCACACTCACTGGATTTCTGTTTGGCTCCATGAACGTCTGGCTTGCCTATCCCTATCTCGAAGAGTCATTCCTCGAAATTAAAAACGACATCCACTTAAAACTCGAAC
>CAKKQG010000195.1 GCA_919901875.1 Anaerolineales bacterium | reverse complement strand
ACGGTGCTCACTCGCCGCGCACAACTCGAAGCGTTTCGTGATGGGCGCGGACTCTCAATAGCGATTGCCTTTGCTTCGGGCAAGATTCAAAACCAAGCGAACTTGTTAAAGTACATGGGCAAGTATCGCAAAGAGACCGCGCCGCAATTGTATGAAGAGTTGCGTTTGCGCGCCGATGAAGTAGCAGACGCCATCATTGATTTAGAAAACATCCGTCGCCGCCCGGAATTTTTGGAAGAAGGTCGCACGCTCATTGACGATTGGCGCGAGGAGATCATGGGCATGGAGGGGCGCGCCGCGCAACGCTATTGGGGCGCGATCAAACAAGTGCTGCCAGAACACTATGGCTGGCAAGGACGCGAAGGGCGCGGCGCAACGGACCCGGTGAATGGGGCACTCAACTATGGATACGGCATTTTATATGGAAGAGTGGAGCAAGCGTTGGTGTTAGCCGGACTTGATCCTTACGGCGGCTTTGCTCATGCTGACCGCCCGGGCAAACCGAGTCTCACGCTCGACTTCATTGAGGAGTTTCGGCAGCCTGTGGTGGATCGCACTATCTTCGGTTTGGTGAACAAGGGCGTGAAGCTGGAGCAAGATGAGCATCATCGCTTCACACGCGAGACGGCGCGACTGATCGCCGAGAAGATCAACGAGCGTTTAGAAAGTAACGAGCCTTACGAAGGCAAACGTCATCCTCTGCGGGCGATCATTCAAAGTCAGGCGCGGCATTTGGCGACGTTCTTGCGCGGGGATCGATCTGGCTATGAGGCGTTTGTGATGAGTTGGTGAGGTAAAGGATGAATTATGAAGGATGAAGGATGAAAAAAGCGAAACCGCGTGAGTTGTTCTATTCATAACTCATAATTCTTCCTTCATAATTTGCAAGATGCGCTGTTTGTTAGTTTACGATATCGAAAATGACTCGAAGCGATCCAAAATCGCCGATGCTTGTCTCGATTACGGCTTGGATCGGATTCAGTTCTCGGCATTCTTGGGATCGCTCGAAGCAACACACCAAGAAGAGTTGATGTTGAAGATTCAAAAAGTATTGGGCAAGCGCGCCGGCAATGTGCAGCTCTTCCCGTTGTGTGAGAAGGATTGGGAAGCGCGGCGAGTGATCGCCCAAGCGAAGGAAGGCGAGTATGCTGGATGACGATCTCCGTTACCCGATCCGCGTCAGCGATTTGAAACAGTGGGCGTATTGCGCGCGTGTGTTTTACTATCATCAATGTTTGCCTGATGTGCGTCCGGTGACTTATAAGATGAAAGCGGGAGTGGAAGCGGGGCGTGCCGAAGAAGGGCGCGAAGAGCGGCGCTCACTACGGGTATACGGACTCGCCAGTGGCGAGCGCGAGTTCAATGTGCCGCTTCGTTCGCTTGCACTCGGTTTGCGCGGTGAAGTGGATATGGTGATCACGTTGAGCGATGAGACGATCGCGGTGGATTACAAGTTGTCCAAAATTCCAGGTCCGCACTTTCAAATGCAAGTGGTGGTATATGGCATGATGCTAGAAGAAATGCGCGGCGTTACCGTGCGGCGCGGATTCTTGTATTCGATTCCTGATCGCAAAGCGGAAGAGGTGAAGGCAGATAAACGGATGCGCGAGCGGGTGCGGACAGCGATCCAGCAGATGCGCCGAATCGTGGAGCGCGAGGAAATGCCCGCCCCCACCGACAATCTTCGCAAATGTGTATCGTGCGAGTTCCGCCGTTTTTGCAACGACGTGTTGTGATGCGCGATTCGGCTTTTTTTGCGCCTCAACGCCTTCGCAAACCGGCGGCGTTTTGGAACAAAGTTCAATTTTCGACAGAAAGGAGAAATGCGCCATGTTTGATCTATTTGATCGCCAAACGAATCGTCACCAGCGCGCTTGTGAGCGATTTTTCGCAACTCTTTGGTCAGGACGAAGCGATCTACGCGGGAAATGAAAGCGGTTGAACGATGAACGATCCGATTGTGGATACTGAAACACCGACGGCAGACGACCTTGCAAATTCTCCTGATGTTGAACGATGAACGATCCGATTGTGGATACTGAAACCTATCAACGCCCGC
>CAKKQG010000194.1 GCA_919901875.1 Anaerolineales bacterium | reverse complement strand
CCGTGTGGTGCGGTGGAATGTTAGAGACCGGGATCGGGCGCGCGGCGAATGTCGCGTTGGCGTCGCTTCCCAATTTCAAATTACCCGGAGATATTTCTGCCTCGGATCGTTATTGGAAAGAAGATATTGTCGAGCCGGCGTTCACGCTGAACACAGATGGAACGTTGAGTGTGCCAACCGCGCCGGGCATCGGCGTTGCGGTGAAGGAAGATATGTTGGAGAGGGTGACGCTTGCCAAAGAGACGTATCGCGAGGAAAAGAAGCGAGCGATGGCGTTTCCGGGGCTGCACAAAGAGGCGTAATTGGTTATTGACACCCCTACCTAGTTTCTGTAAAATAGTCGCCTGCCTAGAAACATCATGAACCACTCCTAGCGAGTGGTTCTATTGCGTTTCGTCCCTGTCATAAGGAGCTATCGAATGCCTGTCGTCGTATCCACAAACAAACGGAAGTCTTACTCACGCCTCAAACAAAACTATGAACTGCCTTCTTTAATTGAAGTTCAGCTCGACTCGTTCGAATGGTTTAAGAAAGAGGGGTTGCCACAACTCTTCGACGAGATCACGCCTGTTGAATCTTTCAACAAAGGCATGAAGCTGTATTTCCCCAGCAAGATGCCCGAGTCCAAAGAATTTGGTCTCAAGTTCTGGTTTGAAGATTCTAAATACGGTCCCGACGAATGTTTGGATCGTGATATGACCTTCTCCGCGCCGCTTTACGTCAAGGTGCTTCTCGCCGGTCCCGAAGTGTCAGAGCCGATTGTCTCCGATATTTTCCTGGGCGACTTCCCATTGATGACGGAGAACGGCACCTTCATTATCAATGGAACGGAGCGCGTCGTTGTCTCGCAATTGATCCGCTCCCCCGGCGTTTATTTTGAAGCGCAAGAAGAGCGCACCAGTGGACGCCGCCTCGCAATGGCAAAGCTGATCCCGGATCGTGGCGCGTGGATGGAATTTGAAACGCGCAAGAGTGATTACCTCACCGTTAAATTTAATCGCAAACGCACCGTGCCAGTCACATTGTTGTTGCGCGCCCTCGCTGCGGTGGACGATGGACTCAAAGGCGAGAATCCGCTCAAAGAAGGATCGGACGCGGAAATTTTGGCATTGTTTGCCAACATTGATAACAACCCCGATCGCCAGTTCATTCCTGCCAGTATTCGCCAAGAGCCGACGTGGGAGATGAAAGGCAAGCGCACCATCGCTCAAGAAGCGATGATCGAATTTTATAAGCGCATGCGCCCCGGCGATCCGCCGACGCTTGATAATGCCAAAGAATATCTCGAACAACAACTGTTCGATCAGCGCCGCTACGATCTGGAACGAGTCGGACGCTACAAGCTGAATCAAAAGCTGCAATTGAATGACCGCATCCCCTTAGCGCATCGGACGATCACCAAGAACGATCTGATCGCTTTGATCACGCGCATGATCCAGATCAATAACGGATTCGAAAATCCTGACGACATTGATCACTTGGGCAACCGCCGCGTGAAGACGGTTGGCGAATTGATTCAGGGCAAGCTGCGCGTGGGTTTGCGCCGCACTGAGCGGATCATCCGCGAGCGCATGTCTATTCGTGAGCAAGGGGCGGCGTCACCTGTGACGTTGATCAACATTCGTCCGGTGGTCGCGGCGATCCGCGAGTTCTTTGGCTCATCGCAACTTTCGCAATTCATGGATCAAACGAATCCGTTGGCAGAGTTGCGCCATAAGCGCACGTTGTCGGCGTTGGGCCCGGGGGGTCTGCGCCGTGAGCGCGCCGGCTTTGATGTGCGCGATGTGCATCACTCGCACTATGGACGCATCTGCCCGATTGAGACTCCTGAAGGTCCAAACATCGGTTTGATTGGTCGTCTCGCCTCTTACGCCAAAGTGAATCCGTTTGGTTTTATTGAGACGCCGTATCGCAAGGTGTATAAGGCGTTGCCCGCTAACGACAAACGTTTGATCGGGCGGCATCTGCGTGATGAGGTGACTCATCCGAAGAGCGGTGAGGTGTTGGGCAAGAAGGGCGCGGAAGTTGATAAGGAGTTGGCGAAGCATATTGCCAGACTCGGTGAAACCGAAGTGGCGATCCTGCCGTTTGTGTCTGAAGATATGATTTATCTTTCGGCGGATACAGAGGATCGTTACACGATTGCTCAAGCGAATGCGCCGCTTAATGATTTCAAAGAGTTCGTGCGCGTGCGCGCCTCGTGCCGCCGCCACTCCAAATTCATCTTTGCCGAACCGGAGTTCATTGATTACATGGACATCGGTCCTTCGCAGATCGTCGGCATCAGCGCGGCGTTGATCCCATTCCTTGAACATGACGACGCTAACCGCGCCTTGATGGGTTCGAACATGCAGGCGCAAGCGGTCCCATTACTGCGCCCGGAAGTTGCGGCGGTCTCAACGGGGATGGAACGTTACGCCGCACTCGATTCGGGGCAGGTGGTTGTCGCCGATGAAGATGGTGAAGTGCTGAGTGTGACCGGCAATGAGATTGTGATGCAGGTGGGCGGCAAGAAAAAGCATTATCGCTTACGCAAATATCAACGCTCGAACCAAAGCACCTGCATTGATCAACACCCCATTGTGGTGAAAGGTCAACGTGTGAAGAAGGGGCATGTGATTGCCGATTCGTCTTCGACGCATGGCGGCGAGATCGCTTTGGGGCAAAATGTGTTGGTGGCGTTCATGTCGTGGGAAGGCGGCAACTACGAAGACGCGATCTTGATCTCGGAACGTTTGATACGCGAAGACTATTTCACTTCAGTGCATATTGAAAAGCACGAAGTGGAAGCGCGCGATACGAAATTGGGACCGGAAGAAATCACTTACGACATTCCAAATGTTGGCGAAGACGCTTTGAAGGACTTGGATGAGTTCGGCATTGTGCGCATCGGCGCGGATGTTGGACCGAATGACATTCTGGTCGGCAAGATCACGCCGAAGGGTGAAAAAGAATTGTCGCCCGAAGAAAAATTGTTGCGGGCGATCTTTGGCGAGAAGGCGCGTGAAGTGAAAGATTCCTCTTTGCGCTTACCTCACGGCGAAAAAGGCAAAGTGGTGGACGTGCGCGTGTTCACGCGTGATGAACACCGCGACCTGCCAGCCGGTGTGGAGAAAATGGTGCGCGTGGCAGTAGCTCAACGTCGCAAGTTAACTGAAGGCGACAAAATGGCGGGTCGCCACGGCAACAAAGGTGTGGTCTCAATGGTTGTCCCGGTTGAAAACATGCCCTACCTCGAAGATGGCACGCCGGTTGATATTATCCTCAACCCCTTGGGTGTGCCGGGTCGTATGAATATCGGGCAGATTCTTGAAACGCACTTGGGCTACGCGGCAGATCGACTTGGCTTCCGCGCGGTGACGCCTGTGTTTGATGGCGCGGACGAAATTGAGATCGAAGCAGAACTGGCGCGGGCATGGTTGATTGATCGCGCATGGGATGAAGTGACGCAGACTTCATGGGGTTGGTTGAACAATCGCGGGGTCGATCCAGAGACAATCGAGTCGGACGATGAAGCACGCCGTCTGTATATTGAACACTGGCTTGGCAAGAAGTACGATCGTGAATCGCTGACAACTGACGACAGTTACTCGCGCCGCGCCGTGCTGACTGAGTGGTTGCGCGAGATGGATTACGATCCGGAAGAGATTGTGTCGTTTGAGAATCGAGCGGATCTGGGCTCGTCGTCAACCGAGCTCGATGCTAATGCGATTGACGCTTGTCTCCGTATCTGGTTAGCCGATCACGATGTGAGCGTGCGCTCAATGAAACGAGAGACGCTTCGGACAAAAGCGGAAGATTACATGAAGTCGAGCGAAGAGCCGTTGCCGATCTTGGGCAAGATGAAACTTTATGACGGCAAGGCTGGTCAGATGTTTGATCAACCTGTGACGGTTGGCGTGATCCACATGTTGAAGTTAGCGCACTTGGTAGAAGACAAAGTGCATGCGCGCTCAACGGGACCTTACTCTTTGGTTACGCAGCAACCGTTGGGCGGTAAAGCTCAGTTCGGCGGTCAGCGCTTCGGTGAAATGGAAGTGTGGGCGCTCGAAGCGTACGGCGCAGCATATACACTGCAAGAAATGTTGACGGTGAAGTCGGACGATGTGCAGGGGCGCGTCAAGACATATGAGTCCATTGTCAAAGGTGAAGAGATCGAAGAGCCCGGCATCCCCGCTTCGTTCCGCGTGTTGGTGAAGGAGTTGCAAAGTTTAGGGTTAGCGGTTGAAGCGATCACGGACGTGGGCGATACGATCAAGTTTGGAAAAGAAGAAGAGAAACAACGCACGCCCAAACTGGGTAAGACCGGTTTGATGGGCGGGATGGACGAGTAAAGTGATCTTGCCTGACAAAGCTAACGGGGCATCGCTCATTGTAAAGGGTTGATAAAATGCCTTGACTCGGTTTGTGACGCATGGTATTATTTGCGCCCGCTAACCAGTAAGCGACCCGCGCACATTGCTGTACTTGTGTCGCGATTTGAATATATGAATTTACATGGAGCGAGGCCATCGCATTGAGCAGGGCGGTGGCCTCGTTCACGCGCAGAGAAGTAGTTATCACTAGTTTTTTCGGAGGCAAATGTGCCGACAATCAATCAATTAGTTCGTAAAGGACGTAAGACCAAGAAGACCAAGAGCAAGGCGCCGGCGTTGCAGTTCACCTTGAACTCTAAAAAACAACGACGCCTTCGCCAACCGAAAGGCGCGCCGCAGAAGCGTGGCGTATGCACAGTCGTCCGCACGCAGACACCCAAGAAACCGAATTCGGCGTTGCGTAAAGTCGCTCGCGTTCGCTTGACGAATGGTCTCGAAGTGACGGCTTACATTCCTGGCGAGGGGCACCAACTGCAAGAACACTCCGTTGTGTTAGTGCGCGGAGGACGTGTGAAGGATTTGCCCGGCGTGCGCTATCACATTGTGCGCGGCTCGCTTGACACCACCGGTGTTGAAGCGCGCCGACAAGGGCGCTCGAAATATGGCAATAAGCGCCCGAAAGAAAACAAAGAAGCCGCAAAGAAGTAGTGAGGAGATTCTAAATGTCTCGACGCAACAGACCCGCAAAGCGCCCCGTCGCGCCTGATATGAAATATAACAGCGTGGTGGTTTCCATGTTTGTCAACCGCATGATGGAACGCGGCAAGAAAAGCGTTGCCCGGCGCATCATGTACGACTCGTTGGCGATCGCCGAAGAACGCGCGAAAAAATCCGCGATGGAAGTTTTGGATCAAGCGCTGAAGAATGTCGGTCCTACAGTGGAAGTAAAGCCGCGTCGCGTTGGCGGCGCCACTTACCAAGTGCCGATGGAAGTACCCACGGAACGTCGTCAATCGTTGGCGATGCGTTGGATCATCGCCGGTGCCAAGACTCGCCCCGGACGTTCAATGGCAGAGCGGTTAGCCAATGAATTCATGGACGCTCTTAACAACACGGGCGCGGCAGTCAAGAAGCGCGAGGAAGTTCATAAGTCGGCAGAAGCAAACCGCGCGTTTGCTCACTACCGCTGGTAATTAAAAAAATTGTCGAGACGTTGCGGCACAACGTCTCGACGAATAATTGAGATTGGTTTAGTTAGTAATCATGGCTCGAAGTTTTCCGATTGATAAAGTCCGCAACATTGGCATCATTGCTCATATTGATGCGGGCAAAACAACCACCACTGAGCGCGTTTTGTTTTACACAGGCAAAACGCATCGTATCGGCTCGGTAGATGACGGCACAACTGTTACCGATTGGATGGAACAGGAACGTGAACGCGGCATCACTATTGTATCTGCCGCCGTCACCGCCGAGTGGAACGGTTATCAGATCAACGTGATTGACACTCCCGGACACATTGACTTCACCGCCGAAGTGCAACGTTCGTTGCGTGTATTGGATGGCGGCGTGGTGGTGTTTGATGCGGTGCAAGGTGTGGAGCCGCAATCGGAAACGGTGTGGCGTCAAGCGGATCGTTACAGCGTGCCGCGTATTTGCTTCATTAATAAAATGGATCGCACCGGCGCGGACTTTTACCGTTCAGCCGATATGATCCGCACCCGACTCGGCGCGAATCCGGTCTACATGCAAATTCCGATGGGCGCCGAATCCAAGTTTGAAGGCGTGATCGATCTATTGACGAATGAGGCGATCTATTGGACGGATCAAAGCGGGCGCACCTACGAGCGCAAGCCTGTGCCAGATGCCTTCAAAGATCAAGTTGTCGAATATCGCGCGAAGATGATCGAGCATATCGTCGAACATGATGACGAGTTGATGGGGCTGTATCTTGAGGGTAAGGAACCGAGCATCGAGCAACTTAAGTTAACTTTGCGTCAGGCAACCATCGACGGCAAAGTTTGCCCGGTGTTCTGTGGGTCGGCGCTTAAGAACAAAGGTGTGCAGCCCGTCCTCGACGCCGTCATTGATTATCTTCCTTCCCCGATTGATATTCCCTCTGTAAAAGGTCTCAACCCAGAAACTGATCAAGAAGAAGAACGCCAAGCAACCGACGACGCGCCTGTTTCGGCATTAGTCTTCAAGATCGTTGCCGATCCTTACGTGGGTCGCCTCGCCTATTTCCGTGTTTACTCCGGCGTGCTGAAGACCGGCACCAATTTAATGAACAGCACCAAAGATAAGCGTGAGCGCATCAGCCGCGTCATTCGCATGTATGCTGATCGCCGCGAAGACGTGGATGAAGTTCCGGCGGGCGACATCGCCGCCGTGTTAGCCTTGAAGAATACGTTCACCGGCGATACATTGTGCGATCCCGATAAACCGATTGCTCTTGAGAATATCTCGTTCCCTGATCCGGTGATCCATATTGCGATTGAGCCGAAGTCAACGGCTGATCAAGATAAAATGGGCGAAGCGTTACGCCGCCTCGCTGAAGAAGACCCGACGTTCAAAGTCCGCACCGACGAGCAAACAGGTCAAACGATCATCGGTGGTATGGGCGAACTGCATCTCGAAGTATTAGTGGATCGCATGTTGCGCGAGTATAAAGTGCAAGCTAACGTGGGTCGCCCGCGTGTTGCCTATCGTGAATCCGTTACCAAGTCTGTGCAGAAAGTTGATCTGAAGTACGCCAAGCAGAGCGGTGGTCATGGTCAATACGCGCATATAGTGATCGCCGTGGAACCCGGTGATCCAGGATCCGGCATCACCTTTGAAAATGATATCGTCGGCGGATCGATCCCGAAAGAGTTTATCAATCCAGTCGAGAAGGGCATTCGCGAAGCAGCAGAGAACGGCGTGTTGGCGGGTTATCCGGTAGTGGATGTGAAAGTGACTCTGTTCGATGGTTCGGCGCACGACGTAGACTCAAGCGAAATGGCTTTCAAGATCGCCGGTTCGATGGCGTTTAAAGACGGGGTGATGAAGGCCGGCCCGGTGTTGTTAGAACCGATGATGCAGGTTGAGGTGATCGCGCCTGAAGAATACACGGGCGATGTGCTTGGCGATCTCTCATCGCGCCGCGCCAGCATTGAAAGTATGGAACCGCGCATTGGTAATGTGCAGGCAGTGAAGGCAAAAGTTCCGCTGGCCGAGATGTTTGGTTATGCGACGGATATTCGTTCAAAAACTCAAGGGCGAGGCGTGTATTCGATGGAGTTTGATCATTACGCCCAAGTTCCCGCAAATGTTGCCGAGCAAGTGTTGAGCGGCAAGAACAAGAAATAGTTTTATTTACGGAGGCACTTAAATGTCCAAAGAAAAATTTGATCGCAGTAAAGTACACGTCAACATCGGGACGATGGGACACATTGACCACGGCAAAACGACGTTGACCGCCGCCATTA
>CAKKQG010000193.1 GCA_919901875.1 Anaerolineales bacterium | reverse complement strand
ACCCGCCCAATCGGGCAACCACAAGGGATTGCCCCTACTTTTCCGGCGCTCCGGCGGCGATCCAATCCTTCAACACTTTCAATTCGGCGTCGCTAAATTTTCCGGGATGGGCGCCGCTCATCTTGGTGATGATCTTGCTCTTCTCTGCATCTTTGGGAACAATGACGGCACCATTGCTGCCGCCTTTCATGGTTGTAGCGTAACTCGCAAAATCCAAACCCGCTAACCCGCCGTGACACTCTATACATTTTTGTTGAAAGACCGTTGAGAGATTCCCTTCCCATACCGCCTTCAGTGCCACAGGAGTTTGCGTCGGGCGGCGGGTGGGGAGCGGAGTCGGCTGCAAAGGCGAGAAGGCCGGAACAATCGCCGCGCGCGGCTGAACAGTTTCAATCGCCGTCTTCTCAAAATTAACAAATTGGTAGACACCGAAGATTAGCGCAACGGCGAACACACCGGCGACTGGCACATACACTTGTTGCCGTTTCTGAATCGTGGGCTCATCTGCCATGATGTGCGCCGTGCCCGCTTTGATCTCCGAAAGTTCTAGCGGGTGATCGTGCGCCATCTCTGTTTCGGTCATCTTGCCCGTCCACATACTTTTGTTGAAGTGTTTGAGATGCACGCCGTATAGGTGCCAGACGATAATCGCCAACACCGCGAGCAAGGCTTCACCGCCATGCGCCGCCTTCGCCGCCGGAATAAATTCGCCGGGGAAGAAGTTGGCAGTGGCGATGGGGTTCCACATCATGAAGCCGGTGATGACCATGATGATCGTGCCCCAGATGAACGCCCAGTATTCGGCTTTCTCTTCGTAGGTGTAGCGCCCGCCTTGCGGTTTCTCTTTACGCAGACCGATGTTGTAGATGAATGTGCCAATGGCGTCGTTGAGATCGCGCACGCCGGGCAACATGGTGAAGCGCACCCGTTGAACTAACACGCGATAGCCAATAGCCACAAGATGGTAAACAGTTTCGAGCATGAGGACGATGGCGGCGATGTGATGAATCTGCCGCGTCATCTCAATGCCGCCCATAATGTTGATCATCGCATCCGCCCAACCTGCGGACGGATATTTTTGCGGGAGTCCGGTGATCGCCAGAATGGTGAAGGAGGTGAGCGCAATAATATGCTCGAGGCGGTGCGCCAGTGAAAATCGTTGATAGGTTTTCTCAGTCATGTCGCTTGCCTCTCTCAATCTTTCTTGCCGCGAAGGCGTTTAACAATTTTGTTTCCGGCGTCGGCGACCACAAAGACCACCATGCTGCCGATGACGCCGGGGATGAAGAATTGATAGAACAGGTTGACGTAAAACACTAAGGGGTTGTGCTGCGGCGATGGATCGTAATGGCTCAACCAGGCATCGGGGAAATTCGCCGACGCGCCGGGATGACATTTTTGACAGGTGGCGAGAAGATTTTCTTTAACTTCGAGTCCCTTCTTGGGGTCGCGGACGCTGCTGATCTTATGCGTGCCGTGACAATCAATGCACAACGGTTTATTGGGAAGTTGATCGGGGGCGCGTTGTTCAAAGAGCGTCACCGTGGTGCCGTGAAAATCGGCGACGTACGAGTTGTAGACATCCATGTTCAAGCCATACTTGGACATGCGAACTTTATCGGTGTGGCACGAGGCGCACAGCTGCGGCGAGTTGAGCAAAAATTTTGTGGTGCGCGGGTCGGCGATGTTATGCACGCCGTGACAGGTGAGGCACGATGGCACATCGGCGTTGTCGTCTTTGACCAGAGCCGTGCCGTGAGCGCTCTCTTTGTATTCGGCGACGATGCGGCTGTGGCACTTGACGCAGGCATTGGGGATATTGGCGCGCGGTGTGTTGGGCGATTGCGTGTAATGCGGGTTATGACAATCGGAACAAGTGGCAGTGTTGTCGTTGCCTTTCAAATGCAATTGATTATGAATGCTGTCGGTTTGTTTGGTTGCTTCGTTGGGGTGACAGGTCTTGCACGACTGCGAGAAGTCGTACGCCACTTGCCGCAAACTTCGGAAGGCGGCTGGCGGATGAGGAAAGGCAGTGATGTTGCTGTGGCAGTTGAAACAGCCGATGGAGGCTTTGCCGTGCTTCGAGGCGGCATACGCGGTGGCATCAATGGTGAGATACAGTTGCTCGCCATTGGGCAGATCTTTAATTTGATCGGGCTTGCCGTGGCAGTCAAGGCATTGTCTATCAGAATTGATCGTGATTGCGGGCGCCGCCGGTGTCGGCGTCACCTGCTGAGGTGTGGAGGCGGCATTCGCAGTGGAAAACGCCATCGCCAAAACGAT
>CAKKQG010000192.1 GCA_919901875.1 Anaerolineales bacterium | reverse complement strand
CCACCATCGCCAGTAAGTAATACTTTCAGTCCATCAGCGCGGGCTTGGCGCGAGACGAGATAGGTAGCGAGCGCGTTGGGGTTGGCAAGCGGCTCATCCATCTGCGTGATGATTTGCGGAATTAGTTCGGCGAGCGAATCATTTTTGGAGGGGACGACGGGATGATGATTCGTTTTAAAAGTTTGAGAAGCGAGTTTCGCAAAATGCGCGTCGGTGTTGAACTTGGGGTTATAGGATTCGTCGAAGCCGACGGAATACGTATCAACGGGGCGATCCATTTTGCGGCTCATGAGTCCAACGACGAGAGTTGAATCCACGCCGCCCGACAGATACGCGCCGAGCGGCACATCGGACATGAGACGCTCTTCAACAGCGAGTGTAAAAAGTTTTCGCAACTCTTGAATCGCTTCGTGTTCATCTATGGGTTGCGACTCAAACGTCACATCCCAATAAGGCTCGACAATAATTTTTGAATCGCGAGCGATGAGGCGATGTGCGGGCGGAAGTTTGCTAATACCCTTGAACATAGTATAAGGCGCAGGCACGTAGCCCAACGTGAGATAGAGATCGAGTGCTTGTTCATCCACATCGGGTGTGAGGCGCGGATGTTGGAGCAGGGCTTTGATCTCCGACGCAAAAATTAATTCGTGATCGAGTTGAGCGTAATAGAGAGGCTTTTCGCCCAAACGATCTCGCGCCAGCAAAAGCGTTTTAGTTTTCTCATCCCATATCGCCAAACCAAACATGCCGCGCAGATGTGTGACGCACTCCACGCCATACTGATCGTAAGCGTGCAGAATCGATTCGGTGTCGGCGTGGGTGCGATAGACGTGACCGAGTGCTTCGAGTCGCGCACGCAAATCAAGATGATTATAAATTTCGCCGTTGTAAATGATAACCGCCGAGCGATCTTCGTTGTAGATCGGTTGATCGCCTGTCACCAAATCCACAATGCTCAAACGTCTCATCGCTAAACCAATGCCGGGTGCGAGATGCACGCCCGCGCCATCGGGTCCGCGATGAGCGATGGATTGATTCATCGCCTGAAGAACGCGCTCATTAATTACATCATCCTTGAAGTTCCGTACACCACAAATTCCACACATACGAGATTGGAGATTAGAGATTAGAGATTAGAGATTGGAGATTGGGGTGCGAGGGCAATCCGCAATCAGAAATCAACAATCAGAAATTCACTTCAACGCAATTTCTTGTAAGGTCACTACATCGCCTAAACGTTGTTGTGAGAACGCATCATACCAACCGCTGTTGAGGGTGTAAGTCCCCGCATCAAGCGAGGCAAGGTCGAGGGAGATCGTTTCACTATACACTTCGTCACGCGCCCACCACAGCGTGAGGTAACGCCCTTGATCGGGCAGCGCATCCAGTTGCGCTTTCACTTCGCCATCGCGCAGAACGTGAACGAAAAACTTGTAGATCTTTTCAATTTGCCCAACCGCTTGCCAGTGCAAGGTGAGATTTAATTTTTTGCCTTCTAATTTTAGATCATATCCAAGCAATCGAATCTGATCAGCAAACGAAGCGTTGATCGTCTTTTGCATTTGCGGAACTTGGAATTTTCGCGGGCGTGCCGTCACTTCCGCACTCACTTTATAGCTCTCCCCAACCTTCTCGCCGCGCGAATCCGCTAGCGAAACTTCTATCGTATAAATTCCTGCCGCAGCATCGGTTGGAATTCGTAGTTGGTAGTTGCCAGAAAGAAAGACGTTGGGCAGAATCTTTAAATCTTCAACCTTTTCCGAAACTACCTGACCACTCGACGACTTGACGACGAGGCGAAGTTTAAGATCGGGGAGAGCCTTGGTCGTGAACCATGTTGCTTTAATTTCAATCGGCGGTCCTTGCAGAATCTTTTCACTTACTTGGAAGCGATCCAACACCAAGCCGTTATCCCAAGTGACTGCCGCCTTCCCCGCGCCGCGAATTTGCAAAACAGAATCACCTACCACTTCGCCTTTGTTCGTAAAGCCAAAGCGCAAAAACAATTCGCCATTGCTTGGAAAGGTGTTCGGCAATTTAAATTCAAGTTGACTCAACGCCATCTCGCCCGCGCGTTGCTGCCCGACAGGCAACGCCGACACATCGGCTTGGGCAAATTTATCACCCTTGTCGTTGAGGAGGTGGGCAAAGATTCCGTTCTCTTGATTCTTTAATTCGTCTTGTCGCCACAACATGAACACCGTCCACGTTTGCCCGGCTTCGGGTTGGGTAGAAGGTTGCAGGAAGCCAACGACGGTGACACCGTTGTTAAACATAACGGGGGCAGGCAGAGGCCGATCAGGTTTAAATTGATCGGCAGGAGGAAGATCAGTCAATCTGAATTTCGAATTGATGATCGAACCATTTGAAAATATAGAGGGGCGCCCGTTGTAATCGGCGGGACCTACTAACACTGCGCCGTTGGCGGGCAAGGGCAACGCGCGCCCGTGCCAAATCACGCGGCTGTTGGCACGTCCTTCGTTCAACACTTCCCACGGAAAATAATCGTATTGCGCCTGTGCGCCGTAGGGGATGAGCATGAGCAGATCACGATTTGTTTTTTGCGCCAGTTGGTGCGCCGTGTTCACCGAGTTGGTGTAATCGCCAATTGTCGGCGGCTGTGCGCCACTGCGCGAAAAAAAGTTAATGTGGGTGTAGACGATCAATGCGACGATGATCCAGGCGACCCAACCGA
>CAKKQG010000191.1 GCA_919901875.1 Anaerolineales bacterium | reverse complement strand
CCCCGGCGACTATCCGTTTACGCGCGGGGTGCAGCCGACCATGTATCGCGGGCGTTTGTGGACGATGCGCCAATATGCCGGGTTCGCTACCGCCGAAGAATCGAATCAACGCTACAAATTTTTATTAGCCAAAGGACAAACGGGCTTATCCATCGCCTTCGATCTGCCAACGCAAATTGGTTACGACCCCGACGATGTGATGGCGCAAGGCGAAGTTGGCAAAGTGGGCGTTTCGATTCCATCGCTCGATGAGATGGCGCAATTGTTTGAAGGCATCCCGCTCGACAAAGTTTCGACGAGCATGACCATCAACGCGCCCGCTTCAATTTTGCTGGCGATGTATATCGCGGTGGGCAAGCGGCAGGGTGTTGAAACGAAAAAATTGCGTGGCACGATCCAAAACGACATTCTCAAAGAATACGTTGCGCGCGGCACTTATATCTTTCCGCCCACGCCTTCGATGCGACTCATCACTGATGTCTTTAAATTTTGCAAAACCGAAGTTCCCGAATGGAACACGATCAGCATTTCGGGCTATCACGTCCGTGAAGCGGGCTGCACCGCCGTGCAAGAAGTTGCCTTTACATTGGCGAATGGTATTGAGTATGTAAAGGCGGCGATAGACGCTGGACTCGACGTGGATGATTTTGCGCCGCAACTCGCTTTCTTCTTCAACGCCCACAATCAATTTTTGGAAGAGGTGGCAAAGTTCCGCGCCGCGCGGCGTATGTGGGCAACGATCATGCGCGAGCGTTTCAACGCGAAGAATCAAAAATCGTGGATGCTGCGCTTCCATACGCAGACGGGGGGAAGCACGTTGACGGCGCAACAGCCGATGAACAACGTTTCGCGCGTGACCATTCAAGCCCTTGCCGCCGTGTTGGGCGGCACGCAGAGTCTTCATACCAATGGCATGGATGAGGCGTTGCAACTTCCAACCGAAAGCGCGGTGCAAGTTGCGCTTCGCACTCAACAGATCATCGCTTACGAGTCAGGTGTTGCCGACACCGTTGACCCGCTCGCGGGCAGCTACGTGATTGAATCGTTGACCGATGAAATTGAGAAACGCGCCTTTGCCTATATCAAACAGATTGACGAGATGGGTGGGGCGTTGAGCGCGATTGAGCGCGGCTATGTGCAGAACGAAATTCAAGACGCGGCGTATCGTTATCAAAAAGCGGTTGAGTCTAAAGAGCAAATTGTTGTTGGCGTGAATGAGTTTGTGGTGAAAGAGGATGTAAAGATTCAAAGATTAAAGATCGAAGATTCAGTTGAGAAGGCGCAGTGTGAAAAGATTAATGTGTTGAAGGCGAAGCGTGACAATAACCGCGTGAACGAACTGCGCTCGCGTTTAGAAACTGCTGCGCGCGGGAGCGAGAACTTGATGCCGTTGTTTGTTGAGTGCGTGGAGAGTGATATGACGTTGGGTGAGATTTGCAATGTATTGAGGGA
>CAKKQG010000190.1 GCA_919901875.1 Anaerolineales bacterium | reverse complement strand
TTTCAAGTTATACAAACTCTGCTCGCTCACCAGCCCAATAAACTGACGCGCCTTCGCCGTCTCTTGCGCTTGGGCGATATGCCATCCGGCAAAATTGCTGCTACCGATGTAAGTCACTTTGCCTTCGCGCACCAGTTGTTCCATCGCTTGCCAAATCTCGTCCCAAGAGGTGGTGAGGTCAACGTGATGCATTTGATACAGGTCAATATGATCTGTTTGCAGACGTTTCAAACTATCGTCGCAAGCGCGGCGAATGTGATACGCCGACAGCCCGCGATCATTCACGCCTTTGCCCATCTCGATATACACTTTGGTGGCTAATACAATTTTGTCGCGCCGCCCGCCTTGCGCCAACCAACGCCCGATGATTTTTTCGGTGTCGCCTTCGGCGCTTGTTTTGATGACGTTACTGCGCCCATAGATGTTCGCCGTGTCAAAAAAATTTATGCCGAGTTCTAAAGCGCGATCCATGATGGCGAAACTATCGGCTTCGGTGGTGCGCGGACCAAAGTTCATCGTCCCTAAACACAAACGACTCACTTGCACGCCGGCACGTCCTAGATGTGTGTAGTTCATATTTGCCTCGTAACTTAAAAATCACAACCTATTCCGGCGGACGCATATAACGGAAGATATACAACGCGCCCTCGCGGAAGGCGGGCTTCCACACATCCCAGCCGTGACCACCATCAAGCACCCGTAGCTCGGCAGAGATATTTGGCACGCGCGTCACACGGTTGAACAGCAGATGCGACTCGAAGTCAATATCATGCACGGCATCCTCCGGCTTTGGATTCTTGTATTCGTCGTCGCCGACAGCGATGAATAAACGCAGTTGCAGATTTTTGGCGGTGAAGCCTTTAAGCAACGCCGGATAATTTTTCGCTTGGTAGATTTCATCCACGAACAACATCTCGCCGCGCCCAAAGGCTCCGAACTCGCGCGTGCTAGAGTCGGCGGGTGGCAGTGGCACATACACTGCCGGGCTAAGAACAATCGCCGCCGAGAATATCTCTGGATACGCCAGCGCGTAACGTAATGCGCCGTAGCCGCCCATCGAGTAGCCGCCAACCGCGCGCCCGGCGCGATCGGTGAGGGTGCGGTAGGCGGCGTCCACTTGCGGAATCAACTCGCGTACAAATGCCGTCTCAACGCGCGCCCCGGGCATATCGGCGTTGGTGTATTCTGAATCCACAAAATAATTGCCGCGCTTGCTTGAGGGGGCATCTGGCAGAACAGCGATGGTCGGCGGGATTTTATTTGTAGCAATCAATTCATCCAAAATAGATTTGACACGCGCCCAACTGGCAAAGTTGTCGCCACGACCATGCAGCAAATAGATCACCGGATAGCGCAGGCGCGATGTTTCGTAGCCTGCTGGTAGATACACGGCATAGTCTAGAGTGCCGCCCAAAGATTTGGACGCAAAATTAACTTCGACGAGAGAGCCTTCAGCCAGAGTGGGCGTTGGCGTAGCAACCTTTGTAGCAACCGTGGTTGTTGGCGTGGGCATGACGACCTTCGTGACCTCAGCTGGCGTAACGGTGCCTGACGAAGCTGACGAACAACTGACGAGGGCAATCAAAGCAATGAACGATATGATCCGCGCGCACATTATGTTCTCCTAACCAATTCAGCCGCCACTTGCTCCACATCTGTTCCGGCCACAAAACCAATGCACTTCCCCGCCGAAACTTTCGCGCGGGCGATCCATTCAAGCGGGATCGCATCGCGTCCACTATAGGCGCCCGCCAAACTTCCAACAATCGCGCCAATCGTATCGGCATCACGCCCCAAACTAATAGCGGCTGGCACGGCGCGTTTAAATTCGCCGCGTGTGGCGATGAACGCTCCAAAAGCTAAAGGCACAGCTTCGGTTACTAAATCTGCCCAAGGCCACCACGGCAGGACGAGCTCTTCGCTTAATTGTGTAAGCGCCGTATCGAGATCATCCGAAAGTGATGCGCCCACTTTCACGGCGCGTTGCAGGGCGCGGCTCGTCCACGAATCTTTTGGCACCACGGATAAAGCCGACTCGATCATCTGATCAATTGAAGCGCCGATCATCGCCATCGAGAGTGCCGC
>CAKKQG010000189.1 GCA_919901875.1 Anaerolineales bacterium | reverse complement strand
AATTAAATTTTGCCCTTTCCCTCGTCTCCTCAATTTCCCTGTTTTCCTTTTTCCATCATGCACCCCCTCCACATCCTCGCCGTCGCTGGACTCGTATGCAAAGGCGATAAGGTTTTAATTCTCTATAGCGAAGAAAAACGTGATTGGGAATTCCCCGGCGGACAAGTGGAGGAAGGCGAGACAGTCACTCAAGCATTGCAACGCGAAATTTTAGAGGAAACAGGAATCACGGCTGAAGTGAAAACTTTGACCGGCATATATTCCAACATCAAATTTCATCCACCGATCATCATGTTGGATTTTTTATGTGACTGGGTTAGCGGCGATCTGGTGACGAGCAGTGAAAGCGAAAAGGTGGAATGGGTAACACGGGAAGAGGCGGCGTCACGCATCTGGCGCGGATCGATCCGGGATCGAATGAGTGACTTGATCAACTTCAACGGTCAAATCACCTATCGCGCGTATGGTGTTGATCGCAGTGTCACGCCCGCACAATACAACGTGTTTGAAAATAAAAAAATCGGCGGCTAAACCCGCGCGTTTGAATCCGCGCAGGCGGATTTCGCCTTGTGTTGCCGCGATTTCAATCGCCTGTCGCCGTTGTCAAATCAATCTCACCATGCTAGAATCGCACCACTCAAAAAGGATAGGCACACAACCTATCCTTTTTCATCAGAAGGTCGAACAGACGGCTTGCAGGATGATAGCCGTCGTTTTATTTATAAGATGAAAGAGAGACTGTGCGAGATGAAACTCGTCTTGCACCATCCCTCTTTCATCACGAGTAAAGTCATGCAACGCTTCACAGGTTTATTCATTTTCGGGTTCATCGGCATTGTCGTCTTGGGCGCCATCGTCGGCGGCGTGTATTTTGTCTTCGCCGATTTCAGCCCGTCGGGCAATCCGAACTCTATTACATTAAGTTCCACCTCTAATGTCGCCGAATATAAAGGATTCAAGATCAGCCTCGCGCCCGATCAAGTGTCACAAGGTTTCACCGTCACCCTCAACAGCCTTGCCGCCGCCGACTTCCAAAAAAATACGGGCGATCCATCTCGCGCCAATCTTCCAGCCTATCTCACCCCCGCTTCCGCAATCTATACCATTCAAACAAACGGCACATCGCCAACGTTGATCGCCGTCAGCATTAAACTCACTAATGATCTGATTAACGATCCGTTGATCGATCTCTACGCTTGGAACGGCACCTCGTGGATTTTCTTGCCCGGTCAACGCAGCGGTGATCGCCTGGTCGCCACCTTCAACGGAGTACCGCAGGCGGTTGCCGTCTTTCGATCTGCCCCCACCATTCAAGTGGCGGCGGCAGCTCTCGACGTGAACCAAACATTGGGCGAAGTTTCATCAATCAATGTGATGGGCATTGGCGGACTCACACTTCAAGCAAATGGATCACTTAACGGCTCTTTGGCTGGCGGCTTCACCGCCGGACAAGGGTATGCCGTCATGCCATTGGTGCGCGCACCCGACGACGGCGGCGCGGCAGTGAACGCCTTCCTTGCCGATCAAAAGGCGCGCACGCAGCTCATCGGCAGTTTGATCGATCTCTCGAACAATCCCGATTACAACGGAGTCATCCTTGAGTTCGGCAAGATCGATCCCAAACGATCTGCCGCTTTCACTTCATTCGCTTCTGATCTTAATAGCGCGTTGAAGCAAAAGAAAAAATCACTCGTGGTCGTCGTGCCAACTCCGACAATTGAAAACGCTTCGTACAGCGCGGGTGGTTACGACCTGCGCTCACTCGGCGCGGCAGTGGATGTGATCGAGATTCCATTGAGCAACGACCTCACCAGCGTGGGCAATGGCGAAGCCGAGCACATACTCACTTGGGCAACCACCCAAACGAATCGCTACAAGATTCGTTTGCTCACCTCAACCCTCTCCGCCGATAGGGTGAACGGCGTTTTCAATCGCGTTCCAACCAACAACACCCTCAAAGCGTTTGGCAGCGCCACGCTCAAAACCGATCTCGCCAAAATTACGGCGGGCTCGAATGTCGAAGTGGCGCTGAATGGAAAAGTTTCCGCGCTCGATTACGATTCATCCTCTTTCACGCCGCGCTTCAATTACACTGATGACTCGAATGTGGCGCACACGGTTTTCCTCGTCACCACCGAAACACTCTCGCGCCATTTCGCTCTCGCCCAAAAATTTAATCTCGGTGGAGTCGCCGTACGCGATCTGTATAACCCCGGCAACCCGCCCGGCATGATTAATTCATTGGTGCAATACAAACTGAAGAACAACGCTATCGTTTCATCGAATGTAGCTTTGAACTACACCGTGAACAATTCTAAAGGCGTGGTGGCGCAAGCAACCGGAGTGGCTGGCAAACCATTTGTGTGGAAGGCGGGCGAACCCGGAAATTATTCCATCTCTGCCAAGATCGCCGGACTCGGCGATGTGCCGCTTGGATCAGTAGAGGTGGTCGTGCCGCAAGCGACTCCGACTCCAACACCGCGCCCGACTCTGCGACCCGTGGCTGTCAACCCCGCGCAACCACAACCCACCACTGCGCCCGGTCAACCGACCAACACACCCAAACCCGCGCCCGTAATCGGCGGCGGCGGCGCGTGGGGCGCATTTGAGTTAGGCGGTCAAACGATTCACGGCGGCATCCCCGGAGTCGGCGCGATGCGTAAATCCGGCATGACGTGGGTAAAAGTTCAACTTAATTCCATGGGTGAAGACGCCGGACCGGCGATCAACAACGCTCACGCACAGGGATTCAAAATTTTGATCAGCATGGTCGAGAAAGGCGCGCCCGCAACGGATCCCGGTTATCAACAAAGCGTCGCCAACTTCTTCGCCGGTGTCGCCGCCAAAGGCGCGGACGCTATTGAAGTGTGGAACGAACCCAACTTGGTGACCGATTGGCCCTCCGGTCAAACGACTGGCTCATCGTATGTTGGCATGCTCTCTAAATCTTATGCGGCGATCAAAGCGGCAAACGGCAGCACGATAGTCATCAGCGCCGCGCCCTCGCCCACCGGATTTTATGGCGGGTGCGGCGCGGGCTGCGACGATAAACCTTGGCTCGAACAATTTGTGGCGGCGGATGGACTCAAATACACCGACTGCTTGGGCATTCACTACAACGAAGGCATCGTCTCGCCCAAATCCATCGGCACCGACCCGCGTGACAATCACTACACGCGCTATTACGCCACAATGATCAACACCTACGCCAGCATCATCAAGACCTCACGCCCGTTATGCTTCACTGAACTCGGCTATCTCACCGGCGAAGGTTACAGCCCGCCGTTAGCACAAGCCGCGCCGCAATTTGGTTGGGCGGGCAACACCACCGTAGCTCAACACGCGCAGTGGCTCAAAGAAGCGGCAGAACTAAGCAAAGCCAATTCCAACATCCGCTTGATGATCGTTTTCAACGTTGACCTGACTCATTACGGCGCAGACCCGCGCGCGGGCTATGCTATCATTCGTCCCGGCGGCGCTTGCCCGGCGTGTGATACGTTGGCGAGTGTGATGGGCAGCCGCTAACAAATTATGAATTAGAAATTATGAAGGATGAAAAACATTTCATAATTCATCCTTCATCCTTCATAATTTGTTCTTCATCCTTTATGAACGATATTCCTGAAATTCATCGCGAACATACCGAACGTTTACCCATTGCGGCAATCGTCGTCATTGCGATTCTCGTCATCACCGGAATCGGTTTGGTGGGATTCGCTTTGTTCGCCGGTCAACAAGATAATGAAAACCGCGCCATCAGTGGCACGGTCTCGGCTGTGTTAGCTTTCACCTCAACACCCACTGACACACGCCAAGCGACCAACACCCTTCCACCATCCAACACACCCGCGCCATCCAACACACCCGCACCCACGCAAACACCTGAGCCAGTTAAAGCTAGCGACACACCACGCCCCAGCGCAACACGCACACGCACATCTGCGCCTGCCGCCACTCGCGTATTGCCCACCGACACGCCCGCGCCGCCCACTGCCACACCCAAACCCGCAGGTGGAGCGCGCGGCATCAGTGGCATCTTTTCGTTATGCGCCGGTAAGACTCAATATGCGGCGCGGATCGAGCGCATCTGCTTCCGTGAATTTATCCGCAACAACACCGACGCAACGATCACTTATAAATTCTTCGGCGTGAAATACACCAACACCGAAAACGGCGCCGTTAAACTTCATAATAGTTGGTCTGGCGATCTCAAGATCGGGCCCAACTGCACCGGACCCACAGACAGCTGCGGCGGCGCGTGGGAAGACGGCATCCCCAATATAGACATTCCCGGCACCTACACCCTAGAGATGTTGATTCAATACACCGATGGCGCATTCGAATCTCTCGGCTCGCCGATCACGATCACCGTTGTCAACTACACACCGTAACCGTTTCACGCTACCAAAAGGAGTCAACATGAATCGCTGGCTCTCGATCTTTCTACTCATCACCCTCCTTGCCACAACCGTCTCGCCCGTCGCAGCACAAGAGACACTCTACGTCGTGCAACAAGGCGATACGCTTCTGAGAATCGCCGTCAAGTTTGGCACATCTGTCGCGGCGATTAAATTAGCAAATGGATTGATCAGCGATCTGATCTTCGCCGGACAGACATTGAAGATTCCGACAACAACCGCACCTGCCGCCGCCGCCCCCAGCGCAAGCAATTGCCCGCAGCTCTACACCGTCACCAGCGGCGACACACTCAAGATCATCGCCGCGCGTTGCAGCGTTGATCTCGCCACACTCGTCGCCGCCAACCGTTTAGTCAACCCCGATCTCATCTTCGTCGGGCAAACCCTCGTCATCCCGGTTGGACAAGTTGGCAACTTGTCCAACACCACGAGTCCGTGCGGCGCGTCGTATACCGTTCAACGCGGCGATTATTTAAATCTCATCGCCGACAAATGCAAAGTGTCGTTGGCGAGTCTCATCACGACCAACAACATCATCAACACGAATCTGATCTTCGTCGGGCAAGTGCTGATCATGCCCGGGGCGGCGATCACAGCTGCGCCGCAAACGACGGCAACACCGACGCGATCCGTTTCATCCGCAACCGCAACGCCCACAGTGGTCTTATCGCCGTTGATCATCGGCGGAGTCGCCACCGCCACTCCCGCGCCGTCATCCATCGTCGGCGCATCACCCGTCAACGCTTCACGCGGCGTCAGCGGCGAACTGAGTCTGTGCAATCCAGAGAAGCCAACATTCGCCACCAAGATCGAGCGCATCTGTTTCCGCATGAAGATCACCAACACCACCTCGTCGAAAATTAATTATTCGATCTTGGGCGTGCAAGCGACGAACCTGAGCGGCGGAGCGAATCAATTTCAAAGCAGTTGGCGCGGCGATCTTTCAGTGGAGGCCAACAGTGTCGGACCCACAAGCAGTGGTTGGGAAGATGGAATCTATATTCAAAACCCCGGCACCTACGCTCTCCAAGTCGCCATCTGCTATGCCGTCACCGGCACCTGCTACATCGGCAGTGGCTGGGAGATTCTCACGCCCGGCATCGGCGTGACGGCGATAGTTTGGATACCATAAGATCAGTGAACAGTGATCAGTGATCAGTAGTTTTCATTGTTTCATTCTTCATTGTTTCATTGTTCATTCCTCAAGGAGCATTAGATGTCATTCTCTCCAAAACAAAAACCCGGGCTAAGCCCGATGCAAACACGTTACCTCATCATCGCTTGGGTCGCCGCCAGCATCATCGTCGGCTTCTGCACCTTCGGCGCGATCTTCGCCGCCGGTGGCGGGATGGATGTTTTTACCACGCCGACGGCGAAAGCCGTTGCCGGCAACGGCAGCGCCGCGCCAAAGAGCGTCACACAATTACCCTCCACCGCCGCGCCTGCCGCCTCGAAAGCTCCGGCGCAAACTCAACCTGTTGCCTCGCAACCGACTCAAGGCGGGCTAGCGCCTGTCGGCAACTTCGCGCTCGGCGGTCAAGCGATTCACGGCGGCTTCCCCGGTATGGCGGCGATGAAAAAAGCCGGCATGACCTGGGTGAAACTGCAAGCCTCTGATCTCAAAACAGATTTCGGTCCAGCGATTGACAACGCGCATAAAAACAACATGCGTATCTTGGTCAGCGTGGTAGACAAGACCGAGGAACGATACAAAGTGGCTACGCCTGAATATCAACAGAAATTTGCCAGCTACTTGGTCACGCTCGCCAAACAAGGCGCGGATGCGATTGAAGTATGGAACGAGATGAACTTGGAACGCGAATGGCCCAAAGGGCAGATCAGCGGCGAGTCGTACACCAAGTTACTCAAGTTCGTCTATCCGCAGATCAAAATAGCGAACCCTAATACCATCGTGATCATCGGCGCGCCATCACCCACCGGGTTCTTCGGCGGTGGATGCGACGCCAACCGTCAACAAGGTTGCGACGACAAACCTTTCCTCGAAGAGATGGTGCGCGCTGGCGCATTTGATTTTGCCGATTGCACCGGCATCCATTACAACGAAGGTATCCTTCCGCCCTCGGCAACGAGCGGCGATCCACGCGGCAATTCGACTCACTACACGCGCTATTATTCTTCAATGGTGGACACGTATTGGAAAGCAACCAGCGCCAAGAAACCGTTGTGCTTCACTGAACTCGGCTATCTTACCGGCGAAGGCTACCCCGACCTCACCAAGACTGCGCCCACGTTTTCATGGGCAAGCAAAACCACTGTCGCTCAGCAAGCGCAGTGGCTCGCCGAAGCGGTCACGCTCGCCCGCGATAGCGGGAAAGTGAAATTGTTAATCGTCTTCAACGTAGACTTCGTCACTTACGATTCCGACCCACAAGCGGGCTATGCCATTATTCGCAAAGATGGATTATGCCCGGCGTGCGATACCTTGGGCAAGGTGATGGGCGTAAAATAGTAATTGGTAATTGGAGATTAGCGATTCGTCCAATCTCCAATCTCCAATCTCTAATCTCCAGCATTGCGTTCTCCCCTCTTTCGCCTCTTCATCGTTATATACACCGCGTGTGCCGTCTCGCTGATGATCTTCGGCGGCGGTTTGATCATGCCGCCGCCCGCCACGACGGCACTCCAAACATCGTCGCCGACTCCCGCGCCCACCCTTCAACCGTTCGCCGCCATCACTCCGAAAAAAAATCTCAAGCGATTCGATTCACCCGAATACGGCATCCAAGCCTTTCTATGGTGGAAGCACGATGTCGCGCGGCGCGATCTCGATCTGATCCACGACATGGGCTTCAAGTGGGTCAAACATATTTTTAGCTGGCGCGACCTCGAACAGATTCAAAAAGGTCACTACGATTGGTACACCGCCGACACGATCATCAACTTGGCGAACCGCAGGGGATTAAAAATTCTGGCGCGGTTAGATCGCCAACCGTTTTGGGCGCAGGACGACGGCGGCGCAGTGAAACTCGACAGCGCACCGCCAAAAAATTATTCCGACTTCGGCGATTTCTGTTACGTCTTTGCCAACCGCTACAAAGGAAAGATCGGCGCGTATCAAGTGTGGAATGAACCGAACCTCGCCCGCGAGTGGGGCAACCGCCCGCCCAACGCCGCCGAGTACGTGCGCTTACTCTCGTATTGCTACGCCGGAATCAAAGCCGCCGACCCGGACGCCATTGTGATCTCTGCCGGTCTCGCGCCGACAGGAACCGATCTGCCCGAAGCCGTCCCCGATGATCGAT
>CAKKQG010000188.1:4526-7701 GCA_919901875.1 Anaerolineales bacterium | reverse complement strand
GATGGCAGAACCGTGTTGTCGCCGAAGGAATGTCGCGCAATGAGAATGAGCGGCGGAATATCTCAATAAATACGGTAAAAGCATTGGTGTTGAAAAAGCCTGTGCCCTTGCCAGGAAAGCCGAAGAAGAAAAAGCACCACGTTTCGCTGCCGCGATGTGGATCAAAGCTTATGAGTTGGAAAACAAAGTCTCTGGCGGTTTGCCGAGATTAATCAAAGACGCCTTCATCACAGATTTTGAGAAGGAAAGTTCAGAGAAGCCAGAGGAGACGCTTAAGAGGTTAAAGGATGCAACGCAAAACATAATGAAAGAAAGACGAGAAGAGCGAGCGGCAGAGAGAGAAAAATTGGATGCTAAAGCAGAAGCGGCGCAAGCCCTCGCCAACCGCGATGTGCTTCCGGCGAGACTCAATAGTCTGCCGCCTCTCTCGCCAACGAGTGCCCCGGCAAGTGCGCGAGCAAAGTTTTTGACTGATGCAACATGGTGGGGGCAATCGTCTTTAGCCGGTGAAGCCCAACGTATTGGCGTAGGCGGCAAAGAAGTGAACAGTGACGTGCCCGCTGAAATTACGAAGCGACTGAAGGGCGCGCAGAAATCATGCGGCGCGTATGCAGTGGAAGGGCAGGTGATCGATGGGCGATTGGTCATCGCGCGGGCGCTCGTCATCGAAGGGCGCGATCTGACAGCGGCGACCGAACGCGAGCGCATTGAAGCCGCCGAGCGCATCGTCCAAGAAGTTGGGCATGAGTCAGTCACCTTGACTGAAACGGCGCGCACTGCGTCGCAGAAGGTGATGCTCACAAAGAACAGTAACGATCAACTATGGTTTCAAGCAGCGAGTGCATATGGTGCGCCCAACTGCTACATTCAGACGAAAGGCGAAAAATAAAATGGCAAAGAGCGTGAATGATCTCCCCCCCATGCTGCGCGAGGCGCAAGCGAAAACGATGTTGGTCTTTGAAGTCTTCCTGCGCGTGCAGCCCGAAAACAAATTGCCGGTGCATGGCAAGGAGGGCATCCCTAAACCTGACAATTGCATGGGCTATGCCGCCGTGTGGGACAAACTTGTTGCCGAAGATATGGTGCAAGGACAGACCGCAATCTATATGAATATCGCCGCAACCGACGCGGGCTTGGATTGGCATGATCTAGCGCAGGTCTTCGTTGAAAATTACCGCGAACCCGCCACCAAAGCGGAAGCGATCAAAGCCAGCGCCGGCACGCGGTTGTATTTGGCGGATATGAAGCGGCGCGGGTATCGCCCGGCAACGCCATTCACTCCCGACGGCTTACCCGCCCCGGCTTGGCAGGTGGCGTATGCCGCCGTGCATGAGTCGCTTCGACAAGGCGCGAAGCTGAAGTCACCAGCAATGGCGGAGGCAGTGTAAGAAGAAATAAGCCATGTCGTGTGACTCAGGACGCGCACAGTGTTTTGCCGCCATTGAAGCGACCGGTAAGACGCCCGTCGGTACGCTGGAAGCAACCTACCAGCAGGCGGTTTCTTTCGAGACCTTCGCCGGAATACATGGCGCGGGGAAGTTTGCTTTCAGCGAACCTGCTCTGCACCGTCGCGCGGGAGCAAATGCTACATCTTGGAAAAGATTGACGGATCGACAGTTAATAAAAACGGATGAGTGGCAGCAGAAACGTGATGCGTTGCGTGAATTGTATGATCAGAAAATCGCCGCTAACGAGTTACGCCCACCAACCGAGATGGAGATATTGGCGCGAAACGCTGAAGGGCACTCTGATAATGAAAGTGTTTTAGCCGCACGTCGAGTTCTCGCCAAGCGTTTTGCGCGAAACCCAGAAGCAATCACGAAGTATCCGGCGATCTGGGCGCGGGTACAGGCGAACTGGGCGAAGGTGGATGTGGAGGAGGACTTTACACCACCTGCGCCGAAAATAATGAAGAAATCGCTGCGCCCAAAGCACGCGGCGAAAAGGAAAAATTATGTCTTGCGAGAAACATCGGCGTAATGGTTTTAAAGCGATAGCCAACCAGATGGGTGTCTCAGCCGAAAAACTTGAAAAAGTATTCCAAAAAAATAAGGGTCTGATAGCAACTCTCGCCACTTCTTCAAAGCCAAGCCCGACAGGTTGGCTGGAAAAGAAGAAGGAAGAAGCCTTGAAGGAACTGAGTAGTCTTTCATCCGCTCTCGCTGAGTTGGATGAGCGCGGCGATAACGAGTCGGTCACGAGGATGCTGACGCTGATTAGCCGCGAAGAGGCACAAGCTAGAAAAGCGAAGAGTCCCGACTTGCCTAAAATTCTAACGCGCTTGCACAGCAAGATCGCCGCCCTCGATGCGCGAGGCGAGGACGAAGATATTACAGAGGGACTCACTTTGGTGTCCAACGCCAATGAGCGCGTCAATAGCGCTGATTACAAAGGCGCTCCGACATCGGCGACAGAAGTCGAAGGAAAATATCAAGGTGAGATCGCCGCGATACTTGCCCGGATGCCGAATCGCCCGGATGAAGCCCGCGAGATGGCGACGATGTTGACAACGAAGAAACAACGAGCAAGAGCCGAAGCCGAGCTTGCTGAATCGGAAACAGAAGACGTTTCGGACGAAGATGAAACTCCGGATCGCAGGTGGTTATTAAGTCAGAACAACAAAAAACTTTCGGCAGGCGCGCGAAAGTTGGCTGACTATATTGAAGAAAACTTCGGCGGCGACGCTGATCTAGATGACATCCTTGTTGATCTCAGAGTGTCAAAGCCCAATCTAGTCAAACATTGGGATGAACTTGTTGCGGGCGCTCGTAACGCATCGTAACGCAGAAGAAAGAGAGTGAACTATGTCATGTGAACAACATCGTCAAAAAGCATTGAAAGCCATTGCCGCCGCGTATCCCGGCACCGATGGCGCGGAGTTAGAGAGCGTCTTTCGCGCCGGGAAATTGCAACGCGCCGACATCGGCAGCTTGCACAGCGCCTTGCGCGAGGCGGAGCACTATGAAGTATGGCAGACCGCGATGGAAACCGCGCGCGATCTGTTTGGCGACAAAGTTCATCGCGTCGAAGTGGAGTGTGGCGACGGAAACGATGAACAGCTAAGCCCTGAAGTCATAGACCTTATTGTCTATGACAAGAACGGCAAGGAACTTGACCGCTACGACATGAACAGCCCCTATTTTCAAAACACAATTGCCGAAGAAATGATCGACCC
>CAKKQG010000188.1:2475-4426 GCA_919901875.1 Anaerolineales bacterium | reverse complement strand
GAAATGCCGTCTGTATCCGTTGCCAAACGCGGGCGACCTTCAACGACGAAAGCCCAACCTCAGCCGAAACTTGCCAAAGAAATACGCGCGCTTGCGCCGGTCAATACACAAATGCCCTTTGCCAAGTTTGTCAGCAGTTTTGACGCCAAAACGTTGGCGCGCGTCCGCGCCGGAAAGATTAAGGCGCGCGATGATCAGAAAGCCGCCCACCAGATCGCGTTGGCGGTCTATCGTGACAAACGTGATCGCCTAATGCCATCAGCCAAAAAAGCGTTGAGCCGGCAGTATCCGCCGCGCGAGTTTCAGCGTTTGATGGCATTGAGCAAGAGCAAGAGCGTGAAAATCTCTCAACTGGGCGAGGTCTCGAAGTTTGAATTGGCGTTAGCGCAGTGGGCGCTGAAGCCGAAGGGAAAATAAATCATGTCGTGCGAAGCCCATCGTCTAAAAGCGTTTAAGAGCATCGCGGCGCAAGTCGGAGCGTCGCCCGAGGAGTTAGAAAAAATCTTTTCGGCGTATCGCAGTGGAGCGGTGACGAAATTGGTCAACGCGGCACAGGTCGCCGTTGATACGTTGGACGGGCATGGCGCGACTGAGGAAATGGCTTCGCTGACGCGAGCCGTAAAAAAAGTGCAGCGCGCCTTACCGGAAGACAAGACGAAACGCGCCAACGGCAAAACGATTCTCATGCGTCCGGCACAGCCGACACCGCTCGATGAAGCCGCCAAAGATTTGTGCGGACCCAATGCGGTCGTGGGCATCGTGGAAGATTACGACGGCTATGTGGAGATTGACAGTGATGGCATCACGGAACACGTTGTTAGCGTGCGCGTCCCAATGGGCTACGACGCACAAGGACGCGCCGTTCAGATGAGTCGGAGATCAGGTTGGTGGAGCGAACACGAATTCTATGAGGTGGGTGAGAACGAAGGCGTTGTGCAATTTATCAAAGATTATGACTTGGAACAAGAATTAGAAAAGCACCGCATCACTGGCGCGTCGGATTTTGAAAGAGAACAGATTACAGAGACACTCGCTAAAGCGCGTGATTATGGTTATCAAGGGCAGACGGTGAGCGTCATGCCGAAAGGTGCTAACGGTGAGCCGCAGCATTTTTACGATGGCGGCATGGCGCGCGAGTGGGTAGGCGGGAAGGACGGCAAGGCGCGTGGCAAAGAAATGGAAATCGTGCGCGCCGAGAAGGACAAAGTTTGGGTGCGGGTGGATGTTCATCAGATCAAAGCTTACAAAACGAAAGAATTGGTTGTCTCATCCATTCCGTCGGATATTCGCAGTAACAGCGTCAATCAGGATGCTCTGCCGCCATACAATTTCCGCAATGAAAACGATGATGAGGTCGCCGGTCCCTTCTTCACGTTGGGCGCAGCGCGGCAAGCCCGTCGCAAGAAAAAATCATTGCAGGGCGCGAACTTGTGCAATGGATACAGCAACTCGGTCACTGGAGAATAATCATGTCCTGCGAACAACATCAGAAGGCGGCGTTTCAAGCCATTGCCAATGACCATGTGAGATTTGAAGACTTACAGCGGGTCTTCAACGACGCTAAAGCACAACTCGGCGGGCGATTGACCCCGCAAGGATTTGCGGCGAATGTCCTGGCGGGCAACACGAAGCGACGCGGCCAGCGCGTCTCGGTGGAAACATCAAAAGGCAGAGGCGATGTCATGCTGGGCGATCTCTACCGCACCGCGAAAAATGCAACACTCGGCAAGTTATCTCAACGCGGTTTTGCCAAAGTGTTTGCGATGGCAATGGCGAAGGGAAATCCGTCGCCCAGCCTGGCAGCCGTTGGCGGGCAGACGTATGACAGCGGACGCCTCGACGGACATCAATACAACAAGAGACTCGATCCGCAAGGACAACCTTATGCCGGGCAATCCTTTTCATCATGCGGCAAAACATGGGTCATTGGTGGAGAGAGCCGCGATCCCGC
>CAKKQG010000188.1:0-2375 GCA_919901875.1 Anaerolineales bacterium | reverse complement strand
AAGATTTGGAAGCAGTCCGCGCCAACAAAGGTTCGGCTCTGGCGGTCGCCGACTCAACCTATCTGGCGGCGGAAAGTGGCGCGCTTGGCAAACAGGGGAAGATTACCTTTGGCGGCAAACTCAACGCCGAGCACTGCCCGAACTGTGGAAAGTTCGCCGCCAAAAGCGGTTGCCAAAATTGCGCGACGTTGGGATTAGCGGCGGACCCGACACCGAAGCCTGTAAAACCCGCGAAGAAAAAAGCGTCACCTGCCGACAAGAAAAAATTAGTGGACCAAGCAAAGGCGCAATTGCCGACGAAACCTATTCTGCCAGCGGCGACAGGCGATGGCGTTGGCAGCGATCCGACTCCGCCCGATCAACAAACGGGGCAGGAGCATATCCTCGACAACATTATTTTGCCCGCTCCCGATCCGACACTGGCGGCGATCCCGCCGCGCCTCGGCGGGCAGCTCAGCCAAGCCCTCAACCTGGCGGCGTTCATCCCGCCGGTTGATCCCGATTTTGAGATCAACGAAGACACCGAGAAAGCATTGCGGACGATCTCGGCTGCACTGCAAACCAATGATCCGGCGTTCAAAGCCTTCTTCCTCTTCGGCAAACCGGGCAGCGGCAAGAATACAATCTTGGAACAACTCGCCGCCAGCGTGAAGACGGTAGATGCCAGCGGCAACGTGCGGCAGGGAATTCCCTATTACGAAGCCGACATCACCGAAGATACCAATGTGGATGATCTCATCGGCGGCACGGTGATCGAAGGCGGCAGCACCTATTGGCGTCCGGGTCCGCTCTCCATTGCTTTAATGAGTGGCTCGGTTTGTTCATTGAATGAGATCGTGCGCCGTCCAAAAGCGGCGACGTTGTTGCAGTCGATCATGGAAAAACGCGAGATACAAGTTAAGACTCCGGATGGCGGCTTCGTCAAAGTGCCGGTACATGCGGCGAGTATCGTCGCTATGACAGGCAACCCCGGCGCAGATCGTGACCCGGATCGACCTGGCGCAGCGGCGTTTACGCGGACGATCCCGATCAAAGTGGAGTATGGTACGAAGGAAGAACGGATGCGCCGCGCAGCGGGGCGATACAGCCGGCGCATTGGCGCGGCGAACCCGATCAAAGGCGTAGCGAAACTTGACGTGAAGGCGCGTGACTACACGGCGCGGTTTGAACCTTTGACGGCCAAAGAGCTCACCGCTTCCGTCGAGTTCTTTGATGAAGTCGAAACATTGATCGAAGGCAAGGATGGGAATCGCCAAGTGCAGCTTCGCACCGGCGGCGGCGCGCCGGTCTTGCCGGGACCGCGCGGAATGGATCGCTTCTTGGCGATTGGCAAAGCGACGGGAGACTGGGGGCAGCCGCTCCAAATGCTCAAGGGTTACTGCACTCAAGAGCCGGCGCAGTATGCTAAAGAATGGGCGCTTGTCCAAATGGCGTTTGATCGCAAATTCGTCAAACAGCCCGATGGCACTTACAAGGTTTAACTATGTCGTGCGAAGCCCATCGAGAAAAGGCGTTGCAGTCTATTGCCGCGCAGAGCGGAAGCGACGCCGTGCAGTTGGAGCGCGTGTTTCAAGCCGGGAAAAACGGGAGCGTGGGTCTTGGTTATCCCTCAGTGGCGTGGGACCAAAACTCATCAGGAAAAGCAAGACGTTTCCTTCATGTCGGAGCGCCCGCGAACTTAAGCAACGAGATGAAGGCACAATTTTTGGCGCGGGGCTTTGAGTTCGTGCCGGGGTTGAGAGACAAGTCGCAAGGCGTGTGGCGCGGGCTTTACAACAAAAACCGCAAGATGTTTGCGTTGGATGCTTTCCGATCAGCAGAGCTCCCGCCCATGAGCAAAGCGGAAGAAAGAAAGTATCAGTCATTTCTCAAAAAATTTCCCGCAGACCACACGACACCATCCAACTCAAACCAGCCAGTCACGAATAGCCTTGCCGAAAAGGGTGAGTTAGATGAGTTGGCGCGCACAACCGGAGAAAGTGTATTGTCCAGCGAAGCGTTAGCCGATATTTATTCCCGTATGGCAACGGGGTTGATGGGCGCACCGCGCCGGGTGATTCTGGAAGTGCCGAAGATGGGATCGAGCGGTTTTGCCACTGACATGAAAGGCACGATCTGGGCGCATCCCTATCCGCTCGGACTTTCAGCGCCCGCCCGAAATAATATGGTCGTCACCCGCGCCGGACTGGAACACGAATTAGGTCACGAACTTTATACGCCGATGGGGGTGTGGCAGCGCGTCTTGGATGTTGCCGAGAAAAAAGAAAACGAGAAGGACTTAGGCGAGAAGGGCGCCGGGCTACTGCCGCACTGCTTCAACATTGTCGAGGATGGGCGGATGGAGCGCGAGATCGCGCTGCACAACGCAGGCTCGG
>CAKKQG010000187.1 GCA_919901875.1 Anaerolineales bacterium | reverse complement strand
GCCATCAGCGATATGCGATACACGATTAAGGAGTTACTATGACCACTCTCACACAATCAAAACCCGCAAAAAGTTTTTGGGCAGCGTGGTTACAACGCCCCACCAAAGATTATGTTCACCCCTACACTGGCGGCTTGCTGCTCGGCTTGGTGTTGTTCGCCGCGTTCTTCTTCACCGGCAATGGGCTGGGCGCTTCGGGCGGGCTCAACCGCTACATCGTCTTCGTCGAAGACCTCATCGCGCCGCAGCACGTTGATCGCACACCGTATCTACTCAAACTGGCAGGCGGTAGCAAAGACCCGCTCGACGATTGGGTGGTGTTCATGGTGGCGGGCGCGATGATCGGCGGCTTCACATCCGGTTGGCTCAATGGTCGTTTAAAAATCGAAACGAACAAAGGACCCAACATCTCCGTGCGCCAACGCTGGTTCTTGGCATTTCTCGGCGGCGCCATCATGGGATACGGCGCCCGCATGGCGCGTGGCTGCACCTCGGGCTTAGCCTTGTCGGGTGGCGCAGTTTTGTCCGTCGGCGCGTGGGCATTTATGTTTTCGGTTTTTGGCGGAGCGTACATGCTTGCTTATTTTGTGCGCAAGGCATGGTTATAACAGACCGGACTTACGCACCTTAATCACGAATGACTCGAATAAACGAATAACACGAATTTTTGTTTTGTTTTATTCGTCAAATTCGGAACATTCGTGATGAAAATCTGTGAACTGCGTAAGTCCAGACGGAATACACACTACGCAACACGTATTTCGTAATCCGTAAGGAGCTCGCTATGAACTTCCCTCTCACCTCTCTACAAACAACCAGCGCAGCAAACCCCTGGTCGTATCTGGTTTTCCTCGTCATCGGTTTTGCCTTTGGCTATGTGTTGGAAATTTCCGGCTTCGGCAATTCCAAAAAACTCGCCGCGCAGTTTTACTTCACCGATCTCACCGTACTCAAAGTGATGTTCGGCGCGATCATCACGGCAATGGTCTTGCTCTTCACGATGATCGGCTTGGGCGTTTTGGATTACAGCCAAGTGTATGTCAACACAACTTATCTCTGGCCGATGATCGTTGGCGGCTTGATAATGGGAGTCGGCTTCATCGTCGGCGGCTTCTGCCCCGGCACGTCGCTCGTCGGCATGGTCACCGGAAAAGTTGACGGGCTGTTCTTCGTCCTCGGCGTTCTTGCCGGCATCTTCGCTTTTGGCGAAACCGAAATCTATTTTGATTACTGGTGGCAGAACAGCGGCTATCTGGGTCGCTTCACGATAATGGATTGGCTCAACCTGCCCAATGGCGTCGTCGTTACCCTTGTGGTCTTGATGGCGTTGTTCATGTTCTTTGGCGCGGAGCTGTTGGAAAAATATGTGGGCAAACGCGATCTCGCTAAAGAACCGAAGATGCGCTTCGCAGGTGCTGCCGCCTTGATCGCGGTAGCCTTGAGTGTCATCTTCATCGGCTCGCCCTCCACCGAACAAAAGTATACGCAACTGGCTCCCGTTAAAGATACGGCGTTGGCGAAGCGCGAAGTGCAAATCGTCCCCGCCGAATTGTTCCACACCATGTACGACAACAAATTGCAGTTGGTCATTCTCGACATCCGCAGTGAAGCCGACTACAACCTCTTCCACTTACGCGGCGCGCGCAACGTGCAGCCCAAAGAAGTGAAAGCCATCGTGCCGGAACTTCTTGCCAATGCCGCGCCCAACAAAGTGGTTGTGCTGATGAGCAACGACGAAGCCGCCGCGACTACGGCGTGGAAGACTCTCGTCGCCGAAGCCATCCCTAACGTTTACATTTTGGAGGGTGGTGTCAACAATTGGCTGGCGTTCTTCGGCAAAGAAGACAAAACCATCACGCCGATAAAAGCAACCGTCACCGAAAGTCTGCAATATAAATTCACTTCGGCATTAGGGGATCGTTATCTCGCCTCTGCGCCAAGTTTGATCGAATACGAAACGTTGAAGTACGAACCGAAGATCAAACTGCAAATGAAGCGCGATAAGAGCGGCGGCGGGTGCGGGTAAAATTTTTTCGTGATAGACTATATAAAAAGGAAAACCTCATGGATAAAAAAACATTGATTGACCACTTAAATAATGATTTGGCAGGCGAGCTTGGCGCAATTATTCAATATCTGACTTACGCCGCCAAAGCCAGCGGGCCCTTCCGACCCCAACTCGTTCCATTCTTCGCTACCGAAGTTGCCGATGAACAACTCCATGCCCAATTCCTCGCCAACAAAATCGTGGCTCTTGGCGGTGAGCCAACGACGCAGCCGCGTCCTGTACCAACAGCGCGAAATAACCGTGAAATGCTTGAAGCCGTGTTAGCCGCTGAGCGGCAAGCT
>CAKKQG010000186.1:5979-7100 GCA_919901875.1 Anaerolineales bacterium | reverse complement strand
GGGATCATTTCATCTGGGAGCGTGTTTACGACTTCGCAGGAAGTTTTAGATGAATTGGGCGTAGAGATTCCGATTTTAAGAATTGGCACGCCGTATCCGTTGCCGCGCAAACTCGTCGCCGATTTTGTTTCGCGCTTTGATCGTGTGTTGGTCATCGAAGAACCGGATGCCTGCATCGAATTGCAGATCGCCGATCGCACTCACGTTAGCGGGCGGCTGGATTATGTGGTGCCAAACGCCGGTGAACTCACGCCCGAAGTAGTTATGAAGGTGATCATCGAACAGTTGAACAAAGTTGGTTTAACGGTGGCGGCATCCCCTGAAGATTCCGCGCTCGCTGGAATCATCGGCGCACTTAAGATCGCGCCGCGCCGCCCGCGTCTATGCCCCGGTTGTTCGCATCGTTCGGCATTCTTCACTCTCAAAACAACATTTGGACCCAACGCCATCTATCCGGGAGATATTGGCTGTTACACGCTCGGCACAAATTTGCGCGTGGTGGATACGTGTATTGATATGGGCGGCTCGGTGACGATGGCCGCCGGGTTTTATCATGCCAGCAAGATCACCAAAGACAAACGACCCATCGTGGCGACGATTGGCGATTCAACTTTTCTACATTCGGGTATCGTGCCGTTGATTAATTCTGTTCATACGAATGCGCGATTTATTTTGTTGATTCTCGATAACCACACGACGGCGATGACGGGCGCGCAGCCGACTGCCGCTAACGATTACACCGCCGATGGCAGCGCGGCGACTCGCGTGCCGATTGAAAACATTGTGCGCGCTTGCGGAGTTAAATTTGTCCGCGTCGCCGATCCATATGACCAAGAACCGTTTGAAAATTTATTGAAGGATGCCCAAGCCTTCACGCAAACAGACGAGGGCGGAGTCGCCGTCATCATCGCCGATCGTCCGTGCGTGTTGTATGACGACTCGCCGGTGGAAGCGAATCCGATCCCGGTTGTCATCACCGAAGAATGTGATGGATGCCGTTATTGCGTAGAAGCCTTTGAGTGTCCGGCGCTCATCCTGCGCGCCGACAAATCGCGTGTGGATATTAACTACAACGTGTGCGTGGATTGCGGGCAGTGTATTGATGCCTGTTACAAGGGATT
>CAKKQG010000186.1:0-5879 GCA_919901875.1 Anaerolineales bacterium | reverse complement strand
GGCATCGGCGGTCAAGGTGTGGTGTATGCCACAAAAATTCTCTCGCAAGCGGGATTGCTGCGCGGCGAAAAAGTGATGGCGTCGGAGAATCACGGGATGAGTCAACGCGGCGGAAGCGTGATGAGCCATCTCAAGATCGGCGGCAGTGAAGCGCCGTTGATCCGGCGTGGTACCGCCGATTCGTTGGTGGGCTTTGATCGTACGGAGACGATGCGTAACCTCACTTTCGTGCGCGCCAGTGGCAACGTGTTTGTGAACAGCACCAACGGACTCGACGAGTCGTTGAGCGCGCGCTTAAAAGAATTGAGCATCAACATTCATTCTATCAATGCCGAAGCCTGCGCCAAAGAACTTGGTTCACCGGCGGTGACAAACTTGATTGTTCTTGGCTTCGCGGCGGCGCATAGTGAATTTGGTTTATCTCTTGATGATCTCAAAAATTCTGTGCGGGCGCTGGGTCCGGCGAAAGCGGTGGAGTTGAATTTGAGGGCGTTGGATGTGGGGGCGAAAGCGGCGAGATGAAAGCGTATTCCGTATTGCGTAATGCGTATTATTCGCGCGCGACACGGAATACGAAATACGCAATACGCTATTAACACGCATGAAACCGTTCGACTACTTCTCTCCCAAGACTCTTTCTGAAGCCAGTGAAGTTCTCTCAAAATATAACGACGACGCCAGGATGATCGCCGGCGGCACTGACTTGCTATTAAAGATGAAAGCCGGTCGTCTCGCGCCGAAGGCAATTATCAATATCAAACGCATCCCCGATCTGCGCGGGCTTACATTTAATTCTCACCTCACGCTTGGCGCGCTGACCACGCTCGAAGAGATCAAGCAATCCCCAATCATTCGTCAATATTATCCGGCGTTGTCATCGGCGGCGGCGACAATGGCTTCGGTGCAAATTCGCAACCTGGCAACTGTTGGCGGCAATATGTGTAACGCCGCGCCATCGGCTGACCTTGCGCCGATCTTGATCGCCTTAAACGCAACGGCGGTGATCAATGGCGCGAAAGGTGAGCGGCGAGTCTTGCTCGAAGAATTTTTTACCGCACCCGGCAAATCCGTTTTGGGAGTCGGCGAGTTATTGATCTCGCTCGAAGTTCCGAAGCAAGAGGGTAAATCAATTTATCTCAAACATTCGCCGCGCGAGCATATGGATATTGCGGTGGTCGGTGTGGGCATCGCTTGTCGCGGATTTAATCCACTCACACAAGTGCGAATAATATTGGGCGCGGTTGCGCCGATCCCGTTGCGAGCCAAGAAGGCGGAAGAAGAAGTGATGGGCGGATCGTTGACGAAAGAACGTATTGAACGCGCCGCCAAGATCGCTGCCGAAGAAGCGAGACCGATTGATGATGTGCGCGGTTCAGTCTGGTATCGACGAAAGATAGTGGAAGTGATGGTGAAGCGAGGGTTGACGGGGTTGGTAAATGGTAATTAGTAAGTGGTAATTAGAGATTAGAGATTGGAGATTCAATCAGTAATTTTTAGTAACTAATCACCTGCTCCGTCATTGCGAGCGCACTTTGCGAAGCAATCCCAGTCGCGTTTGGAGATTGCTTCGTCGCAAAGAACGCTCCTCGCAATGACGTAAGTGCTGTCACATTTTTTATGGCAAAAAAGTTTCATCTAACTTTAAACGTGAATGGCGAACATCAAGAATTGCTGATCGATCCGCGCCGATCATTGTTGGATGTGTTGCGAAACGATCTGGAATTGCGCGGCGCGCATCGCGGTTGCGATTCGGGCGACTGTGGCGCTTGCACCGTGATCTTAAACGGCAAAGCGATCACGTCGTGTATGACGCTCGCTGCCGATTGTGACGGCGACAGCGTGATCACCGTTGAAGGCATCACGCCCGCCGATGGGTTGCATCCGGTTCAAAAAGCGTTGGTTGCGGAAGGCGGCATCCAATGCGGCTTCTGCACCACGGGCATAGTGATGGCGGCGATTGCACTTCTCGAATCGAATCCACATCCGACTGAAGAAGATGTGCGCGACGGTCTGGCTGGAAATTTGTGCCGATGCACGGGATACAAAAAAATTGTGGAAGCAGTGTTGAACGGGGAAAGGAAATAAAGGAAATACTGGAAACAAGGGAAAGGCTTTCCTTTAGTTCCCTGTTTCCTTTTGTTCCTTTGAAAATATGGTAATTGGTCAGCGTATTCCGAAATTAGACGCGCCCGACAAGGCAACGGGTCGCACCGTGTATGGGCATGATGTGAAGTTGCCCGGCATGTTGCATGGGCGAATTTTATATTCGCAATACGCCAGCGCGAAAATTAAACGGGTGGATGTGTCACGCGCGTTGAAGTTGCCCGGCGTGAAAGCGATCCTCACTGCCGCCGACAACCCCCCGACAAAATTTGGTTACGGAAAAGATAACACGCCGATCAAGGGCGACGTGGTGCGAAGCTTTCGTGATGAAGTGGCGGCGGTTGCCGCCGTTGACGCCGACACTGCGGCGGAAGCGTTAGACTTAATTGAAATCGAATACGAACCGTTGACTCCATTGTTCGACGTGCGCCAAGCGATGAAGGATAGTGCGCCGTTGATTCATCCCGAACGAAAATCGAATCTGTTTCAAAAATATAAATACTCGCACGGCGATATTGTTGAAGGTGAGCGCGAGAGCGACGTGGTGGTCGAAGCCGATTTTGAATTACCTTATGTGGCGCACGCAGCGATGGAGACCAGCGTGGTCATCGCCTCATTCGATCATCGCGACCACTTGACGTTGTATAGCACGACACAGATTCCGTTTTTGCTGCAGCGCGATCTGGCGGAAGCGTTGGGCATTGAGGGTAACGACATTCGCATTATTCAAACTGCCATTGGCGGCGCGTTTGGGCGCGGACTCGATATTTATCCTTATGAACCGATTGCGGCATTGTTGGCGCGCAAAGCGGGCAAGCCGGTGCGTATTTCTTTTTCGCGCCACGAAGAATTTTTAGCCGCGCCGATGCGCCAGCCCGCGCTCATTCACGCTCGCGCCGGAGCGAAGCGCGATGGCAAGATCACTTTTCGTGATGCTTACGCTTTGTTGGATGTCGGCGCATACATCTCGTGGGGTAGTGTGACTCCGTTGGTGATGATGGAGACAACCGCCTCGCTCTACCGTGTGCCGCACGTCAAGTTTGAAGCGGATTGTGTTTACACCAACAATTTAATTACCGGCGCGGTGCGTGGTTATGGCAATCCACAATCCACGTTTTATACCGAGACGTTGATGGAGCGACTCGCTGTTGCGCTCAATATGGACCCCGTTGATTTTCGTTTGCGAAATGCCAATATCCCGAATGAAGAAATGCCGCAAGGATTGATCATCACCTCGTGTGGACTCAAAGAATGTATAGAGGCGGTGGCGGCGAGAGCAGACGTGGGAAGTCAGAGGTCGGAAGTCGGAAGTCAGAAGGACAGTCGAATTAGTAATCAGAAATCGGAAATCAACAATCAGAAATTGAAGCGCGGAATTGGTTTTGCCTCAACACTCAACGTCGGCGGCGGGGCGCGGATTTATAAAAGCGATGGCTGCGGGGCAACGGTGAAGGTGGATGATTTCGGTCACGTCTCGTTGATCACTGGTAGCACGGAGATCGGTCAGGGATCGGAAACGATCTTGGCGCAGATTGTCGCTGAAGTGTTGGGAGTCAAAGTTGAAGATATAAATGTGTTGAACAGCGACACCGATGTGAAGCCTTGGGATGTCGGCGTTCACGCCAGCCGCACGACGTTCATTGCGGGGAACGCGGCGCACATCGCGGCGATGGATGCGCGGAAGCAATTGTTCGAGACGGCATCCGAGTTGTTAAAAGCTGAACCTGAATCGTTGGTTACGCGCGATGGAAAAATTTTCGTCAACGATTCGGATCGATCCGCTGATCTGGCTAAAGTCGCGCGCTCACGTCATTATCGTGAAGGCGGCAAAGTGATTCTCGGTGAAGGCTGGTATGACCCGCCGACGAAGATGGTGGACAAAGATACTTACAAAGGAAACATCAGCGCGACGTACGGCTTCGGCACGCAGATGGCGGAAGTGGAAGTGGACACCGAGACGGGCAAGGTGCGCGTGTTGCGATTGGTGTGCGCCAACGATGTGGGACGGGCGATCAACCCGATGGCGGTGGAGGGACAGATCGAAGGCGGCGCGCAAATGGGACTCGGTTATGCCTTGACCGAAGAGTTGATCGTGAAAGAGGGTCGTGTGATGAATCCAGATTTTCTTGATTATCGTCTTTTCACTTCAGCCGATATGCCGCAGATCGAATCGATCATCATTGAGACGGATGATCCGCAAGGACCGTTCGGCGCGAAGGGCGTGGGTGAGATGGGCGGGACGCCGACAGCGGCGGCGATAGCCAATGCCATTCATGATGCGACGGGCGTGTGGTTGACGCAGTTGCCGATGACGCCGGAGAGGGTGTTGAGGGCTTTAGAGGAAGCGAAGAAATAATTTCTGATTTTTGATTTCTGATTGTGGAGTGTGCGCTCAATCAGAAATCAGCAATCAACAATCAAAAATTAAATGACTTATCGAATCAACCCTAACTTATTAAAAGTTCCACTTTATATCGCCGGTAAATCTGTTGAGGAAGTTCAACGCGAGTATGGTCTTGACGACGTGATCAAGATCGCTTCGAACGAAAATGCCTTGGGTCCGTCGCCGATGGCGATGGAAGCGGCGCGCAAAATGTTGAGTGAGGCGCATCGTTATCCCGGAATTTCGGAGCGCGATCTGCGGCAGGCGATTGCGCCGCGCATACATTCGAGCCTTGACGAGCGCAACGTGATCGTGGGCAACGGCGCAACGGATGTGATTCGCATGATCAGCCAGTCGTTCATCTTCGATGGCGGCGAGATGGTGACGTGCAGCGCATCCTTCCCGATGTATCACCTCTTCACCACGATGTTCGGCGGCAAACCGGTACTGACGCCGCCGACTCCGAGTTTGGGCTTTGATCTTAAGGCGATGGCTTCGGCGATCACTGCTGACACGCGCCTGATCTTTTTGTGCGCGCCGAATAACCCGACGGGCTTGATCTTTAGTAAATCCGAAGTCGCCGATTTTATGAAGCGCGTTCCGGAAAATGTGGTCGTCGTCTTTGACGAAGCGTATTTTGATTTTGTGGATGAGGGCGCGGACTATGGTGCGGGAACGGAATACGTTCTTGCTGGGCGCAACGCCATTGTGGTGCGCAGCTTTAGCAAGAGTGCGGGTCTTGCCAATATGCGAGTCGGTTATGCCGTCTCGAAACCCGACATCATCGAGTATGTGCATCACGCGCAGTTGCCGTTCAACAATGGCGCGGTGGCGTTGGCCGCGGCGCGAGCGAGTCTGGACGATCATGAGCATTTGAAGCGCAGCAAACAGTTCGCGCGAGAAGAACGCGAATGGTTGTATGCCGCGTTTGACTCACTTGATCTCACGTATGTAAAGAGCCAAGCGAACTTTGTTCTGCTCACAAACCTGCCGATGCCTGCGGCGACTCTCAACGAAAAACTTTTGCGGCGCGGCGTGATCATCCGCCCGATGGCGGCCTGGGGGATGCCGAATGCGGTGCGGGCGACGCTGGGCTTGCGCGCCGAGAATGAGAGACTGATTGAGGCGTTGAGGGAAGTTCTAAAAGAAAAGTAATTAGTAATTGGAGATTGGAGATTAGAGATTGGGGATTGGAGATTGAAATGAGCGAAGAGAATTCTAAAAAGTGTTTGAACTGCGGAACGACGCAAGACGAAGTGCCGATGATGTTGTGGCATTACAAGGAGCGCGAGATATGGCTGTGCGCCAATTGCTTGCCGTTGATGATCCACAAGCGCGAGCAACTTACTCTCGATCCGCCTGAACGCACGAGCAGGTTTGACGATAAGGAATA
>CAKKQG010000185.1 GCA_919901875.1 Anaerolineales bacterium | reverse complement strand
GGCGGCAAAGGCCGAAGCCGACGAGGCGATCCCGGCGCCCGTCGGAAAATTATTTGCGCTCTCGACTCGTGCCCGAGTCGCGATCTTCGCCCGATCCCGAATCAGATCAAGATGCTTGATCACTCTTTCGCGCGCCGCGCCCGTTTGAGTTTTGTTTTCGATGATCACTTCGTCGTCGTTCAATGATGAATCAAGTGTGATGGTGGTTTGCGTGTGCAGCCCGTCGAGATTCATAGAAAGTGAACTGTTCGAGGGGAGACGGAGGGTGTTGTTGCTATTTCCCCAATACTTAATAAAGGCGATGTTCGAATTTGCTTTAGCCGATGCTTTTCCGGTTTGCATGATATGTAAATGACCTTTGGCGCATGAGTGTTAAGCCAGAACGGATCGGGATTCGCTTGGCGCATAGTGCAGTGCCAGCAACTGTTTAGCGCGTAAAGCGAACATGGCATAAGTTTGCCCCTCATCGTCGCTAAATTCAACTTCATACACATCGGGCGCTAAACGTTCCACCACCGTCCCCACCTGCCCACGCTGTAAGTGTCGCTCTGGCAAATCTTCGGTTAAGGCAACCACATCAAAGAGTTCAAGCATCGCAATCTCCTTTAGTCTTTTAAGACATAGCAACTGGTCAAGCGCGGAAAATCCTCATCCGCGCGGATGATCCATGTAGCCCGCACTTTGGCTTTTTTCTCATTCCATTCTAAATCAAAATCAGATGAGTAGCGCTGACCATACTCATCCTCTTCCCCTAACTCTGCCTCAACGGTTGGCGCGATCTCAATCAGCTTTTGGCGGAGCGCGTCGGCGTCATCATCTGTTAACCCCAACGCCGCTTTGAACACTCGCGCCTTGTGTTTGCCGCGCGGGTGTGAACTATTCAAACAATACTCGCGCAGCTTCTCAATCTCAACTTCCGCGCGATCCGCGTTAGGCAGTTTCATAATTTCTCGCGATTATTATACCGCTTGAGTTTTCAATCATTCTCCATCACCTCACGCAACATCTCCATACTCTCTTGCTCAATCTTTTTGATGTCGGCTTCAATCGCGCTCAACTCGCGCGGCGGCTCGTATACATA
>CAKKQG010000184.1 GCA_919901875.1 Anaerolineales bacterium | reverse complement strand
TCTGGCTGCTGGTGCCGAAGTTGAGAATGTGGAAATAGTGAAAGATCGAATGTTACAATCACACTATAACTTTCGTCAGGCGAGGAAAAGATTGATGGGATTTACTAATGCACTGTGGCGGCAAATTGATCATTTACGATGGTGGATGATCTTGGTGTTGGCGATTGGGATACGTTTAGCTTTCATCTATTACCTCTATTCCATTTACATCACACCGGGCGGTGGGCGGCTTAGCCTAGGCGGGTTATCGGACACCACTTACCACTACGGAGCGTTGCAATTGCTTCAAGGGTCTATCGCCACAGGTTACTTCGCCTATCATGCTCCATTAATGGCAATGTTGATAGCGGTTGTTTACGCGCTCTTCGGAGTAGATGCAATATATCTCGTTGTTGTAGTGCAGGCTATTTTTTCTGCGGCGACTTGTTTGTTCGCCTGGTCGGCGGCGAAAACTTTGGGTTTGGATGATCGTTTAGGCAAAACGGCGGCGTTATTGTTAGCGCTCGATCTCTCCTCTATCGGGGTGAGCTTGGTGATTGGAGCGGAAGTAGTATCGAATTTTTTCATTGCCTGGATGCTGCTATTCTTGGCGCGGTTGTTGTTGCGCGGTCAGTTGCGCGACGCGCTTGCTTGTGGAGCGGCTCTGGTGTTGGCGGCGCTGGCGCGACCCAACGCGGTTTATTTTGCGGCGCCAGCCGCTTTAGCAATTTTGCTTTTATCCCCGCGCCGTTGGGTTAACGCAGCGTTATTTGGAGTGATATGCGTGTTGGGGATGCTGCCGTGGTTCTTCCGTAATTATGTTTATCATCGCGCATTTACATTTTCGACGGTTGGCAATTTTAATTTACTCTTTTATCGCGCCGCATCGGTTGAGTTTTGGGCAACCGCGAGTCCTGTGGAAGAGATTCAAGCCCGATTAGCCTTTGAGCTGGATCGGCGATTAGATTTGGTCAAAAAAGACGAGGTGTATAACGCCTCATCTATCTGGCGGCACTTGGCACTCGATGACGACCCGCGCGCCGATCGTGTGATGCGTGATATGGCGCTAGAAATTTTCGTGGCGCACCCCAAAGACTTAGCGATAAGTTTGTCGATAGCATTCGTCAAGGTCTTATCCTATAGCGAGGCCTTTAACCCCATACCTGTTTTCAAGTGGCTCAATGTGTTGTGGAATGGCATCCTTTATCTATTGGCGATCGTGGGTGGCGTGTTTATGTTACTTAAGCGTCAATGGATATGGTTGGCAGTAACCGCGTTACCGATAGCCTATTTCATCGCCGTGCCCACTATTGCAGGCGGCATTCAGGATACGCGATCAGCGACAAGTGTGACGATCTGTTTTGTCTTGATGGCTGTTTATGGGATTGTGGAAGTAAAGACCCGAAGGGTTTTGTAAAACCTTCGGGTCTTTTTTTAACGCTGACGGCGGCGGTTGCCGCTTGGTCTTTGTGAACGTGGTTCCGTTGTGGGCGGTTTTTCCTCACGGGGTTGCGGCAGTGGCGTGTGCAGCGTCTGCTGATAGTAATCATCTAACAACATAGCGATGATCGCCGACTCGTCTTCGTTGTTGGCGAGTGCGCGCGCCAACGGCACAAAGCGTTGACTGCGCTCGGTTAGCAATTTGTCACGCTCGCGTAACCGCGCTTCGAGCAATATGGTTACGCGCTCCGTCACTACGGCTTCCACATCGGCGTCGCTTGGCAGAGGACGCTCTTGCATCGCAATGCTGAATCGTTTAGCGATACGATCTAGTTCAAATTTTTCAACCGCGCTCACCAACGAAATAGCAATTCCCGTCGCGCCCGCGCGTCCGGTGCGTCCGGCGCGATGGATGTAAGCTTCGGGGTCTTCGGGCGGCTCATATTGAATCACATGTGACAGATCGGGGATGTCGAGTCCGCGCGCGGCGACGTCCGTCGCCACCAAAAATCGCAACGTCCCCTCGCGCACTCGCCCCAACACCCGTTCCCGTTCCTTTTGCGATAAGTCTGCGCTCAACTCATCGGCGTCATAACCAAAACGTTGCAAGACCACCGACACGTAATGCACTTTGGCTTTGGTGTTGCAAAAGATAATCGCCGAAACGGGATTCTCGATCTCGATCAGGCGCACCAAGCTGCGATCTTTATCCATACCCGGCACGGTATAGAAGAGATGCTCGGTGTCGGTGACGTGAACATGATCTTGGCTGAGGGTGATAAATTCTGGATGACGGATGAACTCGCGCGCCGTGCGCATGATGTATTCGGGGAACGTCGCTGAGAACATGCAAGCATTGAGAGGGCGCTTGGGCAGATAGCGCTGCACCTGCTTCATGTCGGGATAGAAACCCATAGACAACATTCGATCCGCTTCATCCAGAATCAACATCTTGAGGTGGTCGAGTGAGAACGTGCGTTTAAGCAAATGATCCAGCACGCGCCCCGGCGTGCCGACCACGATGTGCGCCCCTTGCTTGAGCGCTTCAATTTGCGGGCCATAGCCCACGCCGCCGTACACGGCAACAGTTCGTAAACCCGAATCGGCGCATAACCTTTCGGCTTCGTTCCACACTTGTAAGGCAAGTTCGCGCGTGGGAACAAGAATGAGTGCTTGGCATTGAGCGCGAGTCGAATCGAGTCGTTCTAACATCGGCAGCAGAAACGCGCCCGTCTTGCCACTTCCGGTTCGCGCTTGGATCATCATGTCGCGCGCGGCGAGCAAATAAGGAATCGCACGCGCTTGAACGGGCATTAAGGTTGACCATCCCGCGCGCGTGGCGGCATCCCGCAGACGTTGAGGCAGTTGTTCGATTGTGATATCCGGTAAAACGTTGTTGGGTTGTTCAGTGGAAAGGTTTGTCATTAAATTTTTAGTTTAGATTTGCTTAGACTTCCGAAGTCTTGTATTGAATGTGACTCATCGCATATTCGGCAAACGCTGTAATAGTCAGCGACGGATTCACTCCGGGGTTGGCAGGGATGATCGAGCCGTCAATTGCATACAGCCCTTCGTAATTATGTATCTTCATCTGGGTGTTGACAACCCCCTCATTTGAATCATTTCCCATCGGGACGCCGCCGAGGATGTGCGCCGTGATCGGAATCTTCAGCAGAGTCTCGTTGGTGGAGCCTGACGGGATGCCGTTTGTTTTTTCCCCAAATAACCGCGTCACTTGGTGAGCCAGATCGATCTTCATTGGGATGTTTGCTGTTTCGTCGGGGCGTGAGACAAGCCCTTTGCGGAAGAGCGTGAAAAGACTTCGCCCTAGTTGCATCTTGAGACGATTGTCTTCAGTCTGCATCACTAAAAGAATCGTTGTGCGGATCGCCCAGCCCGGAATCACCCAGGCCTTCAAAGTGTCTATCGGATGTGTGATGATCTCCCACAACGATTTTAAAAGACGCTGCGCGATGTTTGCTTCAGTGCTGATCAACGGCGCGCCCAAGAAGCGCATCAAATCCGATCCCGCCGAATAGCGCACCGGCTCGATGCGCGTTACGTCGTCGGCGTGAAAGATTGAGGTGATGGCGACGCCTTTTGAATAATCGGTGTCGAGTGAACGGTTGATCACGCCGAGCAGTTCTTCGCTGTTCGTCCGCACCCTCTCGCCAAGCCGCGCCGAGATGTTTGGCAGTGATCGCGTGACGTCACGACAACGGAATAACAACGTTATCGTGCCGAGTGCGCCCGCCGAGAGGATCACGTTGCGGGCGCGGACTCGTTTTTCGTTTTTGTTGAACCACGCCGTTGAATTGCGATAGATCACTTCGTATCGCGCGCCTCGGAGTCCGAAGTCTCCGACTTCGGGCAACGTCGGAGACGTTGATTCCAAAGGGCGAATGTCTTGCACGTCGCACTCGGCCCAAATTTGCGCGCCGCGTTTCTCGGCGAAGTATAAATAGTTTTTGTCGAGCGTGTTCTTGGCATTGTAACGGCAGCCGACCATGCACCCGCCGCAATGAATACACCCCACACGCGCCGGACCTTCGCCGCCAAAATATGGATCGGGAACTTCTTTGCCCTCTTCACCAAAAAAGACTCCGACATCGGTAGCGCGAAAAGTAGATTCGGTTTTTAACTCTTGAGCGATCTCCTTCAGCACGACATCTGCCGCCCACAAACGCGGGTTGCGCGCCACGCCGAGCATTTTACGCGCGGTGTCGTAATGCGGGCGCAAGATCGTTTTCCAATCGGCGAATTTTTTCCACGCCGGTTCGTCAAACAATTTTTCTTCCGGCTCCATCAATACGTTGGCGTAACCCAAACTGCCGCCGCCGACTCCAGAGCCGTGCAAGGCAAACACATCGCGGAACGGGCTGATCTGCAAGATGCCAAAGC
>CAKKQG010000183.1:9049-11762 GCA_919901875.1 Anaerolineales bacterium | reverse complement strand
CCGCCTCTAACTTCTCGCGCGCTAATCGTTCTTGCTCTGCTTGCTCTGTCGCAATGCGTGCCGCCTCTAACTTCTCGCGCGCTAATCGTTCTTGCTCTGCTTGCTCTGTCGCAATCCGCTCGGCGTCGCCCTTCTCTACTGATCTCCGAATGCTGTCTTCCGACTCCTGCCTCACCAATTGCTTCAACTCATTGGCTAACTCGCCCGCTGTTGAATAACGCTCGGCACGATCCTTCGCCATCGCTTTGCGGATGAGGTCTTCACACTCCGTTGGCAAGTTAGGACTCAATTCAAGAATGGATAGCGGTGGCTCGGTCAGATGCTTGTACATCATCTGCGCCGGAGTATCCATCTCGAAAGGCAATTTGCCGGTTAACATCTCGAAGAGCATACCGCCCAGCGAATATACGTCACTGCGCCCGTCAATATTCTTCTCACCTTTCCATTGTTCTGGACTCATATACGTTGGCGTACCAACGATGACACTGCCTGTAAAGCCGGGTCCCGCCTCCACGATCTTGGCAATGCCAAAGTCGGAGACGTACGGCTCGCCGTCGGCATCAAACATCACATTGGCGGGTTTAAGATCTCGATGAACAATACCTTTGGCGTGCGCTCGATCAAGCGCGGCGGCGATGGGTGTAAAGATATGAGAGACTTCGGCAAACGACAGCGCACCATCTCGCCGTAAACGATCCGCCAGCGATCCGCCTGTCATAAAGCGCATGACGATGAAGGGCTGATCATCTTCTTCGCCAAAATCGTAAATAGGGACGATATGAGGATGTTCGAGTGTGGCAACGATCTCTGCTTCGCGTTGAAAGCGGGCGCGAAATTGTGGGTCAAACGTGAACTGTCGCGGCAAGACTTTAATGGCGACTTGCCGTTTCGTGAGCGGGTCGCGGGCAAGATACACCACCGCCATACCGCCACGTCCTAACTCGCGTTCAATTTCATACCGACCGATACGTTGAACTGACATAGCAACCCTCTATACGATGACCATTATTGCTTTTATTACTTCAGGTTCAAAATTAAACGAGTCTGCAATACCTGCGCTTGCCGATAGTATACATCCGCACTCATCAATTTCCAACATCTACCTACGCTATAATCCCCCTTCGTGTCCACCACCATCACCGCAACCGAATGGGATTCGTTTGTCGCCTCGCATCCTCAAGGTCACATCTTGCAAACACCGGCATGGGCAGAACTCAAATGCGCCTTCGGCTGGACGGCGACTCGTATCGGCATTAAAGAGAAAGGCGTCATCGTCGCTGGCGCGCAGATTCTTTTTCGCGCCCTGCCACTCGGCATCGCCACCATCGCCTACATTCCTAAGGGACCCATCGTTGATTGGGAAAACGAGTCGTTGGTCAAGTTTTTGTTTGAAGCAATTGATAACGTTTGCAAATCTACGAATGCGGTCTTTGCAAAAATAGAGCCTCATACAATTTCAAACTCCAAATTTCAAACTTCAAACTTCCAACATCCAACATCCAACTTCCAATCTCCAATCTCCAATCTCCAATCTCTAATCTCCAAGCCCATTCAACCGCAAAGAACTATATTGATTGACATGCGCCCAAGCGAAGATGAAATTTTGGCGGCGATGAAACAAAAGACTCGCTACAACATCCGACTCGCCGAGAAGAAAGGTGTCACTGTCAGCCCTTCCGATGACCTTGATGTGTTTAATAAGCTAATGAAGATCACGGGCGAGCGCGATCAATTCGGCGTGCATTCGAGCGCATATTATCGAACAGTATACGAACTGTTTCGCCCGTTGAACCGCGCCCAAATTTTTACCGCCTATTACAACGATCAACCGTTGGCGACTCTTATGCTGTTCATGCTTGGGGAACGCGCATATTATTTCTATGGCGGCTCGTCAAACGAAGAACGTAACCGAATGCCAACGTATTTGTTGCAATGGGAAGCGATGCGTTGGGCAAAAGCGCGCGGCGCGACTCACTACGATCTATGGGGCGTGCCGGATGAGGATGAAGAGACTCTCGAAGCGAACTTTGAAACGCGCGACGATGGTTTATGGGGCGTCTACCGCTTCAAACGCGGCTTCGGCGGAAAATTGATTCGTGAACCTGATGCGTGGGATCGAGTCTATTCGCCGATGATGTATAAGTTGTATCGGATGTATATGGAACGACGCTCAAGCAATGAGCAATGAGCAGTGAGCGGTGAGCAGTGATTAACCACCCAACCACCCAACTACCTAACAACCAAATTACATATTTCCCCATTCACGATGCAACAGAATGGGATTCCGCCCTGACCCATCTTCCTCACCCTCACCTTCTCCAGTGTTGGGCGTGGGGTGAATTTAAATCGAAGTATGGTTGGAGTGCGCGGCGGATCGTTTGGAAGAAAAATGATCAGCCCGTCGCGGCGGCGCAGATTCTCAAACGCAGTGTAGGACCTCTTTCGATCCTCTACGTTCCACGTGGACCCATTCTCGATTGGCATGATCGCGATCTGGTTCAACACGTTCTAAGCGATCTTCAATCCATCGCCCAAAGAGATCGCGCTATCTTCATTAAGGTCGATCCTGAGATTGACGACCAATCTCTAACCCCACTCCGCTTCGCTACGGGGGCAAGCGTCTCTAATCTCCAATTACCAATTACCAATTACTGGTTCTTGTCGCAGAGTCAGGTTCAATTCAAGAATACAGTCTGGCTCGATCTCACTCGGA
>CAKKQG010000183.1:5698-8949 GCA_919901875.1 Anaerolineales bacterium | reverse complement strand
TTGTCGCAGAGTCAGGTTCAATTCAAGAATACAGTCTGGCTCGATCTCACTCGGAGCGAAGATGAGATCATCGCATCGTTTAAACAGAAGACTCGCTACAACATCCGACTCGCCGAGCGCAAAGGGGTAACAGTCCAAACGCCAAAAGCGGACGATGTGCCGTTTGATATTCTGTATAAAATGTATGCCGAGACGAGCGTGCGCGATGGGTTTGTGATCCGCCACGAAAATTATTATCGTGAGGCGTGGGGCAGTTTCATCCGCTTGGGTCAGGCACAGCCGTTCATCGCCAGCGTTGGCGGCGACCCCGTAGCGGCGATCATTGTTTTTCGATTCGCGGATCGCGCTCTCTATATGTATGGCATGTCGCGGAATCTTCATCGCGAGAAAATGCCAAATCATCTTTTACAATGGCGGGCGGTGCAATGGGCGAAGGCGCAAGGATGCGTAATTTATGATTTTTGGGGCGCGCCGGATGTGCTAGACGAATCGGATCGTTTATATGGCGTATGGAAATTCAAAGAGGGCTTTAGCGATCACCTTGTGCGATCATTGGGCGCGATTGATTACGCGCCTTCACCCGCGCTCTATAATCTTTACACGACGATTTTGCCGAGGGTGTTGAACGTGATGCGGCGCAGAGGGCTAAAACAGACTTCCGAAGTCGCAGACCCCGCGAAGACTTCGGAAGTCTAACCGAACATCTCAACAATTTTTTGATAATTCCACGATACAGTTAACTGAGACGACTCGGTAGATAGAGACGACTCACCGAGTCGTCTCTACGATTACGAGAACAAAGGAGATTTTCAACGTGACCAAGAAAACTTTTATTATGGCGATCATGGTAGCGATCATTGCGGCTGCTTGTGGCACCGTACGAATTCCCGGCGTGCCGGGCGTTGGCGGCGCGGGTAACGTACGCGCACGCCCTACCCGTACACCCGCACCTACTGTTGGCGCACTCGATCCATCGGCATCCACGCAAGTTGCCTTTACACCGATTCCAACTTACGATGTGGTGAGCAAACTTGTGACTCAAGCCTACGCGCTGTATACGCCCACACCCGGTTCGGCGGCGACTAAAGCTCCGGCGGCTACCGCCGTTGCGCCCGCAGCCCCGTCGAATACCGGCGCAGTTGATCCCGCGCCGGCAGCGGCAGGTGCGACGATCATCATCGTTCCATCAAATGTGATCGTCAACGGGTCGGTCAACTTCGCCAACTTCACCAACACCGCGACGTGCAGCATCAAACTAATTGGCGATTGCACAACGCTGATGAAACAGAATCAAGATATTTATTTCGCGTGGAGGTTCACCAATAATTCAGTGCGGACATTCACTTACGGCGAGGCGTCAGTCATTATCGTGCGTGACGGTCAAGGCTTTGCCAATACCCCAACCAGCAACACGCTCACTCGCAACCGGCCGCCTGATAAAGATGCTAAATGGGAGTTGAAGGTTGGCGAGAGCGCCGAATTCCGCGCTGGCATTGATAAGATTCAACCCGGCGCCTACAGCGCGTATTTGATGATCTGCACCAACGTGCCTGCCGATTGCCGAGCTGGCAACGGCTGGCAGCGCACCGGCGGCGAAACCATCATCTTCACCATAGCGCCGTAGCCGATAGCGTATCGCGCATCACGCATTACGTATCACGCATCACGTATCACGCGATATGCCATCTGCCATCAGCCATTTGCCACCATGAATCTTCCCTCCCGAATCCCCCTCGCCCATCTGCCCACGCCCGTCGAGCCGTTGAAGCGCCTCACAGCGCATCTCGGCGGCGCAGAAGTTTGGATCAAGCGTGATGATCAAACCGGACTCGCCGGTGGCGGCAACAAGACTCGCAAGCTGGAATTTTTGATGGCGGATGCACGCGCGCAAAATGCGAAAACGATCATCACCGGCGGCGCGGCACAATCCAATCACTGCCGTCAAACGGCGGCGGCGGCCGCCAAGCTCGGCTTCCGTTGCATCGTTGTTCTGCGCGGCGACCCTCCGCCTAAATTCACCGGAAACATTTTGCTCGACGACTTGCTCGGCGCGGAGATCGTTTGGACACGCGAGAAAGAACGCGAAGAGGTGATGCAAGCCGTGTACGAAAAAGAAAAGGCGGCAGGCAGCGATCCCTATTTGATCCCAATTGGCGGCTCAAACAAGATCGGCGCGGCGGCGTATGCCGATGCAGTGAGGGAATTAAAGGAACAAATTAATTCCCCTCTCCTATTTGGTGATGTTCCAAATGGGAGAGGGGTTAGGGGTGAGGGTTTCTCTCGAATTTGTTTCGCCTCGTCATCGGGCGGCACGCACGCCGGGTTAACCGTCGGCGCAAAAGCGGTGATGCCGTCTACCGAAGTGTTGGGCATTAGCGTGGACGAACCGTTGGATGTGTTGAAAAACAATGTAGCGCGAATCGCCAGCGAGACGGCATCATTTTTGAATCTACCGTTCAAGTTCACACCCGACGACATCCACGCCAACACCGATTACATCGGCAAGGGGTACGCGCTGATGGGCGATTACGAGCGCGAGACGATTCGATTATTGGCGAGTCTGGAGGGCGTGTTGATTGACCCGGTGTATTCGGGTAAAGCCTTTGGCGGGATGATCGATCTGATCCGCAAAGGCGTGATCAAAAAAGAAGAGCGCGTGCTGTTCTGGCACACCGGCGGGCAGATGGCGTTGTTTGCTTATTCGGATCAACTGCGATAAAGCAAGACCTCGCGGGTTTTGAAAACCCGCGAGGTCTTTTTTATTTCATCCTCTGGCGGAAGATTGTTGTGCCGCTTGCGTCGCCTTCGCCGCTTCGATCTTGAAACGCATGATCTGAGCCTCGATCAATCCATCCACGATCTGCGGGTCCATGCGGATGCCGTGCTGCTCTAAATACTTCCCCGCCAAGTTCGCCGCATATTGTTTCTTTTGTTGTGCCAGCGACACGCCCACATTCATCGCCGCCGCCTTCAAACCGCTCTGCTCGGCGGCTAACACACCGCTCTCTACTGCTTTCTGCAACAACGCCGCGCGCGCTTCAGGCGAATCCACAATCGGCGTCGGGCTGTTAAACTGCTTCAACACTTCCGATTCGATTAATGAAGTGATCGCTTTCACGTCCACCTTCACGCCCACGGTGTTTAAATAATCTTGCGCGACCTTGATGGCATATTCGCGCTTCTCTGAGCCGCTTGCCAGTTGTTTAGAAAGACCGGCTTGCTCCGCCGCTTTCACGGCAATGCCGGCAACA
>CAKKQG010000183.1:0-5598 GCA_919901875.1 Anaerolineales bacterium | reverse complement strand
TGATAGAACCGATCAAAGATTTTCTCCAGTTTGTCTGCTGGAACGCCGATCCCCATATCCTCCACCTCAATCCGCGCAAAGGAATGTTCCTCGCGCAGACGCAAAGTGATCGTGCCGCCGGGCTTGCTGAACTTAATGGCGTTGTTCACCAGATTATCCAACACCTGCGAGAGTCGCTGATCATCTGCCGTCACTTGTATGTCACGGTCAGGCATATCGGTCACCAACGTTTGTTGCGCCTCTTGCGCCGAAAACTGAGCGGCTTGTAAGGTTTGAGTCAAAAGCGTATTCAACGACACTGCTTGCAAGTTCAGCCCGGAGATTTCCAACTTTTGCAGCGTCACAATGTCATTCACAATTTTCGTTAATGACAAACACTTTCGAAGAACAATGTCCAAGGCTTTGCGCTGATCATCGCTGATCTGACCAAAGTCATTCGACATCAAGAGCTCAATATAGCCCAGAATAAATGTGAGCGGCGCGCGTAATTCGTGCGAAACGTTCTGCACCATTTCACTTTTAAGATGATCGGCTTCTTTGAGTTCGGCGTAGGCTTTCTCCAGCTCCAGCGCGTGAACGCGCAGGTCGCGCACCAAACGAGCGTTTTCAATCGTTGCCGCCGCCGACTGAGCCAACGTTTCAACAACGGTCAAATCCTCGTCATCAAACTTGCCCTCAACTTTGTTGATCAACTCCAGCACCCCGATCACCCGTCGCGCGATGAGCAGCGGCACCGCGATCACATTGAGCGTCGTCAACCCCGTCGTTTGGTCAATACCGCGATAAAAACGCGGGTCTTTTCGCACATCGTCCACCCGCACCGACTTGCTGTTTTGCGACACCCAGCCGATCAACCCATGCCCTGCCGGGACTTTTACATTAACCAGTTTCTCGGAACTGGGTCCCACCACCGCTTTGAAAACCAAAGACGATGTCTCATCCAGCAAAGCAATAGAGCCGGCATTGGCGCCCAACACACGCACTGCCTCTTCGAGGATCGTTTGAGGCACCGAGTCGAATTCCAGAGACGAGGCCATCGTGCGCGCCGCATTATTGAGCGCGCTCAACTGCTTAGTGCGGCGCATCAACTCCGACTCGCGCACCTTTTGATCAGAAACATCGGTGATCACAATGACATCGCCGAAATCATTCTTCGACGCCGGGACTCGCACCCCCAAGACCGATAACTCTGTGCCATTCTTGCGCCGCAGGCGTTTCTCCAACGACGTCGTGCCGCTCGTTCTGGCTAACCACACATCGGCAGAAGTTTTATCCCCTTGATGAATCAAATCGGCGAAGGGACGACCAATCAACTCTGTCGCGTCGTAACCGGTCATACGACACAGACGCTGATTGACAAACGAAATCTCGCTGTTGTGATCCAACATCACCAGACCATCGCCCATCGTATTGATCAACATCTGATGGAAAGTGTTGTCTCGCTGAATTTCTTTCTCGCGTTGTTCCAGACGGCGCACGAGTCGCACATTCTCAATCGCCATCGCCGCTTGTATCGCAATACTGGTTAATAACCGCGTGTCGGGCGGATTCACATGAGCATCACCGCGCCGCGCCACCAACATCACGCCCAATGTTTTGCCGCGCAGTGAAAGCGGCAGAATGCTCACCACTTGTGCCGCAATAGAGTCGAGACCACGCACCAGCAACTCGCCGCCGGGCATCTCTAACAACACCTGCGGCAACTGTTCAATGAGTGGTCTATCGTTGAGAACCACATCGCACAACGGGCTGATTTGTTTAGAAAGAGGGAAGGTAACATCACCCGGGCTGCCTTTGACAGAACGCAAAAAAATTTGCGGATCCATCTCGCCTACAGCCCCCGCCACCACCGCCGATCTCAACATGCCGCGTTCTTCGTCGGCGATCAAAATCCACGCCATCACCGCCCCCAGAGTCATGACCGCGCCATTGGCGATCTCGGTTAACAGATCACCGAGCGGCTGATCGGATCGTGAACGGCGCAACACCGATTTAATGCGCGCTACCAACGACGCCGGATCCACCGGCTTGGCAATATAATCATCTGCCCCCGCCAGCAAACCATCGGCGTGATCTCCGGGCTCAGCCATCGCCGTCAGTAACACAATCGGCAGATCGGCATAATTTTTATTCGCCCGTAAACGGCGGCAGACCTCGATCCCATCCATCTCCGGCATCATCACGTCCAACAACATCACGTCGGGGCGGGCGATACTTACTTGGCGCAACGCCTCCGCGCCCGAGATCGCCGTCGTCACCTCATAACCTTGCGCTCGCACGATATGACTCATCAACTGCAACGTTTGAGGATCGTCGTCCACCACCAGAACTTTTACTGCCATATCATTTATATTAACTTGCAAACGGCAAAGAAGCAACTCGCATCACGAGATCATCATGATGAATTTCTGTCCCCGCTTGTGCTTGAGGTGATTTAAGATATGCCAAACCGATCCAGCCGCCACGCGGCGATTCGGCGACACTGGTGATCACCCCACCCTCGATCTTCGTCCCCGCCATCAACGGTGAGGCCGACTCCACGCCCACCAACATCTTCGCCAACTTGCCGCGGCTCTCCATCCGCGCGATGATCTCTTGACCGATATAACAGCCCTTAGAAAAACTCACGTCGCCCCACAAATTCGCTTCAAGCGGAATATACTCTTCACTGATCTCGTGATCGATCTCGGGGATGCCCGACTCGATTCGCAAGAGGTTGTAGAGATCACGATCACACGCCACCGCTCCCGAAGCCGTCGCCTGCTGGCGCAGCTGTGCTAGCTGCTCGGATGCCGCCACCGCAAAAAACGAATCGCCTTTGACTGCGTCCCCCCGCCCGATGATCGCCTCATCGCTTTGAATCACGCTAAATTTTTTGAGACCGCTCGCGCCGCCGATCAACGAGTCGGCAATCGCGGCGGCACCAGGCCCAACAAGATCGAACTGCCCCCACTGCGGCGAAGCATCTTCCAATTTAATTTCATCGTTGAAAAAAATATAGCCCGAAAGCCATTTGCGAATCCGGGTCGCCGCGCCCCAACTCCCCAAGATCAGCGCCCGATCTTTTAAATTGATGACGACAATACGATCAATCATCCGCGCCAAGGCATTGGTGAGGATCGTCGCCCGCCCCTCGTGGAGCGCCATGTCGCGCAAATCATTGGTGGACATGCGATGAATGAGATCAATACGATCACGCCCACTCGACCATAGCCGCGCTTTCGCGGATGTGTCCACCAGCCCGCAACCGTTGACGATAGAGTTGTAACGTTGCAAAAGAGGATCGTCCATAATGAAATGATTGTATCACTGCGTTAAAAAAAGACCGCGTCGGTTTTAAAACCGACGCGGTCTAAATGTCTGCAGCGTCATTGCGAGGAGCGCACTTTGCGACGAAGCAATCTCCAATCGCCACCGAGATTGCTTTCCGCTCCGCGAAGAACGCTCGCAATGACGGAGTGGCGCAAATTGGCAATTTGCGCTACTTAAGTGTCGCCAAGTAGGCAACCAAATCACTCATCTCTTGCGGTTTGAGAGTTTCTTTAAAATTCTTCGGCATCAAGCCATCGGCGAACCCTGGCACCAGATAGGCGCTGGGGCTGGTGATCGATTCGTAAAAATAAATTTCGGCGATGTAGCCCGGCTTGCGAGTCGCGCCGCGCGTGGCAAGGCCTGCCATAGCAGGACCTACGATAATTTGATCACCCGTCACTGTGTGGCAGGTCGCGCACGGCGGGGTGAGCGTGTTAAACAATTGCTGACCGGATGCCGCATTGCCTTTCGGCAGATCGGCAAATTCTTTCTTCAACGCATCCGAAGGTCCAACCGCAATCCGCACGACCGCTTGAGCCGGTTGAGGCACAAACGTTGGCTTCATGGATTGATCCACCGCCGCCACTTGAAGAATTCCGGGGACGACCCAAGCCACAATCACGCCCAGAATCACCAACACCAAAAGCGCATTAGCGCCCAGCAACAATTTGTTGAGGAACGTCATTTCAGGAATCAAACTTCCGGGCGATTTCAATTTTTCTTCGAGCGTTTGCATTTGCGCCGAGGGCCATGCGGGACCTGCCGCCGCCGCTTTGGCTTTCTCTTCGGCGGTGCGATAGAACCAGAATGAAAGACCCGCGCCGACGGCAATCGTCAACACGATCACACCGACCACGCTTCCGCCGGTTAACGCCCACAAAGTTGTATCAAATTTGCTTACTGTCTCGATGAAGTGCGCGCCGCCACTGCCAAAAACTACGATGGCGACGAGCAACGCTAAACCGATCGCCGAAACAACTAACCACTGACGCAGTTCAACATTTTCGGGGACGGGTTTGTAGGAATACGATGGAACGTACGGAGGGACTTTTGAGGCGGTTGAAGAATCCGCTCTGCTCGGCGCGCCGGGTTTTTCTTTCGTCAGCATCCCACCGAGCATGTTGAAAGCAAACGCTAAACCGCCACCCGTCACAACGGTTAAGATCAAAACGCCGACGAGCAAGCCAACCGTGATCGCCGCAATCGTGGGATCTGCCGGGACTTTATACGGATTATGCGGCGCAGGGAGACCGCCGACGAGAGCCACAGCCCCAAAAACAAACAGCCCTACAATAATGATGATAGAAATCGTGCGTTGCATTGAGTCAAGTCCTCCATGTATTTTGTGGAAACGCGCCAATTGTATCACTCTAATGATTTCAATTGCAGTTGCGCGGCGGCGGTGATCATGCCTGCCAAACCCAAGCCGATGAAGAAGTGGGCGATCAATTCGTAGGACGAGGAGAAAAAATCTTGATCGGCTGCCGACATGTTGTTAAACCACTCGGCATATACCAAAATGGTTTGGGGAGGCAAAAAGTGAAAGGTCACTTCGGCGGCAACACCGATGAGGGAGACCAGAAGCGCCCAATAGGCGAGAGGGGGAAGATGTCGCAATCGATCTAGCATCACAAAAAGACCTGTGAGGTTTCTTAAACCTCACAGGTCTGCCGATCTATTTCCGCACGTAACCCAAAACCAATGCCAAGATAAACATCACGCTCAACGGCAGCGAGACGATCATCGCCAGCAAGAACCAACGGCTGTCGTAACGCAGGTGCATATAGTATAGAGCCACTAACAAAACCTTCGCGCCGGCCATGCTCAACAGCAACGGATATTGAACGAGCGTCGGAAGAACGGTGTTGGGAATGTAACCCACGCCAACTTCGGCGGCGGTGATGACGATGAGCCAAATGAAGATGAGGACGTAGTTCGGTGATTTATGTTCGGGATGAGGAGTTATATGTTCCACGGGAGTCTCCTAGATCAGATTCGTTTTGGTTTACGCTAAAGATTTCATCGCGGAGATCGCAGAGTGGGCAGAGAGTTAAAAAAGAATTTCTCGGCGTTCTCCGCGCGCTTTGCGTCTGCGGCTAAAGAATTTTTATCGTAGATGAATGTACTATTTAACAGGCAGCCCGGCTGAAGTGTTCATTAGATAGACGAGCGTGAAGAGCAAAATCCACACGATGTCAACGAAGTGCCAATACAAACCAAAAATTTCCACGCCGCTATAGTTCTTGTCGTTGAAGCCGCCTTGCAGAGCGCGGATGAGAACCACCG
>CAKKQG010000182.1 GCA_919901875.1 Anaerolineales bacterium | reverse complement strand
TCAATTCTTCGGCACCAACGACTGATACGTCCCGCTCCCCGACATAGCATACGCCATTGCGATGCCGTTGTACGAAACGTAACCGAGCGAGTAGGCCGTGTTGCCGCTCGTGCCGTAGAAGACGTAACCCGTTGTGCCGGTGGAAGTTGGTTGCGCTTGAGTGAGAGTGACGGTGACGCCGGGGAAATACGATTGCAGTTTTGTCTTGGCGTCCGCCGCAGTTGTGGGCATGGATGTTTTGGGTTCAATCAACAACGTCATCGCGCCAGTTGAACTTCCGCCGCTCGCTTGCGCGGTGATCGCTTCGTTCACGCCGTTATACAGTCCATAATAAACGACGCCGCTCCCGCTTACTGATGACAAAGTTTTTTGCAATGAAGCGGGCAGGGCGACGCTGACGGATCCGGTGTAGCCTGCCGCCGATGTGATCTTCACCGTCTTGCCTTTCAATATCTTCGCGGCATTGCTTAACGCCGTCTCTGCCGCGCTGGCGCTCACGGTGGCAGTGACCGCCGTCACCTGCGGTGTGCGCGTGGTAGATGCTGATTGGGTGCGAGTGATTGTCACCGTAACGCGCGGCGTTCCACTGGTGGCTGGCGGCGTCACCTTGCTTTGTTGCGGCGCGCCGACTCCGTAATTAGTAAAATGATCCACCGCAGCGGTGATGTTGCCGTCACCGTCAAATTCACTTTCGACGATCTCCCAACTTTTGCCGTCGTTCACCATGATCGTCAGCGGACGACCACGCGGCGCTTGAAAACGCAACGTCACCAACCCCGCTAATTTTTGCAACGGCTTGCGTGTTTTATCTTGCGCCGTCACATCAAACACCGGACCAATAAATTCCCAACCGCTTGGGGCGCTGGGCGGCGTGGCGATAGCTTTGAGACTGACGAGCATCGGCAGTTTGCCGATCACGCGCAGTTTGCCGTCAATGCTATCCAAGAATCCTTTTGATTCCAGATCGCCTTCGCCTGTGTTGGCTTGAACGACAAGCGTGGCAGTCGGTTCGGGTGAGCCGACGGTGGGAGTGAGCAGAGGCGGGAAGGTGGGAATAGCGAGTGCTCGGGTCGGCGCCGGTGCGTCAGTTGGAAGCGGTGATGCTTCGGTGGGCAGTGGTTCGTCGCCGCCGAGCTGGGCGCAGCTCAGCATCATGATGACTGCCAGCGTGATGAATGTGAAAGGTTTGATAGCCTGATGTGCGTTCATGTTTTCTCCTCTTTGATGACGCACATGATATTACACAACGCGCTAAAAATACAAATAGACCTTTGGGGGGTTAAATAAAAAGACCTTCGAGATTTTCTCGAAGGTCTCATTGTTACTTCAGCGAATTGGCAATGCCCGTTGCCTTCGCCTCGTCGCCATACCCCATCAAGCCATACATCACACCGTTCTTCAACCAGATCACCACATATTGTTTGCGATTCGTTTGAGTGACCAACGTGCCTTTCACGCCATCCACCGTCACGTCTTTCGATGTAGCGTCCGTCGTCGGCACGGGGATGACCAGCGTGGTTGACCAATCAATACGATTGCTAAAATCTTTCGCCTCTGCTGCGCTCAAACCCAACACGCGCAAGAACGCTTCGCCCAACGGCTTCGGATCAATGTTGCTTGGATTCGACGTGACAACAGGCGACGGCATTTGAGTCAACGCCACGCATTTTTGCATTTCATCGCTCAAAGGGCGGCGTTCCGGATTCGGTTCGGGGCAATCGTAAGTGGCAGTGACCGACTTCGGAACTTCAACCGTGATCGTCGCGCCGTTTAAGTTACTGGGCAGTTTCACATCTTTGATCGCCGCCGCGTCAAGCATGGCGTTGATCTTGGCGAGATCGATCACGGCGGTGGTGCGGGCACTCGGTTGAATACTGATCTTCGGTGAAGAAGTGATCGCGCCCGGCAAGCGGACACTGAATCCTGCTACTGATGCCGCCTCTGCCGCGTTAGCCGCCGATTTGGGTTCGCCATTTTTTTCGGTCTTCGCCGCCTCGCTCATAAAGCGATCCATTTTCTGATCGCGGTTATTGAAATAGCTCGGCACGTTAGCCGGGTTGAACGGCACCACCGCAACTTGCTGAACGCGGAATAATGCGAGGAACGCGCTGAAGGCTTCACGCGCGGGCGAGACGCTGAGCAGAATCATGGCTAAGGCAATTGCCGTTGCGCCGATCCAGAGCGGGCGGAATTTTGGGGCAAAAATTTTTGTGAGCATAGTTTCGTTTCCTTTCAGTAATTGGTAATTAGTAAATCGGGTTAGTGCATTGCGCGGCGTGATCTCTTTTGTGGGCGAGAGAGCGTTGAGAGATTCTGCGACGCGATCGCGTCCGGCGCGAATCAGGGTGAGGCGAGATTGACATTCGGCGCACGAGGCAAGGTGTTCGTCTTGCAGTTCGCCGTCGAGATAAGATCGGAGTTGGGCATTGGAGAGGTGCATGATTTTTCTTCTGTAGAGACGACCCGCCGGGTCGTCTCTACGAATTTGATTCATATCGTTTGATAAATTCCTGCTCCGCTCTCAACAGCAACGACCCCACCGAGTTAACCGACACGCCCAGCGTTTCGGCGATCTCTTTGTAGGAGAGACCGGAGTGTTTAAGGATCAAAAGTTGAGAGTCACGAGTCGGCATCCCCTTGAGAATCTGCTGCACATGAGATCGCTGTTCGTCTGATTCGATCTGCGTTTCGGGATCAGAATCCGGATCGGGGCGCGATCTCTCTTCATACACGGCGCGGCGTTGGCGCGAGCGGAGCGCGTTATATCCCAGATTAATTGCCACGCGATACAACCATCCGCCTAAGTTTTTTTGCGGCGGGTTGTGAGTCCACAATCGCCAGAATGTTTCGAGGGCGATGTCTTCGGCTTCAGCCTGATCGCCGACGACTCGAAAAATGATTCCGTACAGGCGCGACCAGTGTTCGAGAAAAATGGATTCGAATTGTGCTTCGCGTATATTCTCGTGCGTTGTGTTAACGCTTTTGGGGATGGCGTTCATGCGCTTCGTCTATTAAACACTTGTGGGGGAGAAAAAAGTACACAGGTAAAGAGGTAAGCACGTAAACACGTACACAGGTAGACAGGTAGACAGGTATACAAGTGTGCCGTGCTACTTGTCTACTTTGTATACCTGTTTACCTTTACACTTCCCCCGCTTTGAAGGCTTGGTTGAAGAGATAGGCGGAGAAGACCGCGCCGCCGACGAAGAGGATGCCGCCGATGATGAGGGGGACGAGTCCGACGCCGCCCGCGAAGAGGAGCGGGATGCCGATGAGGCTGATGCAGGAGCCGGGAGTCATGATGGCGATGACGGCAAGCCACACCTTCCACCATGCCACAGGTTTTTGTCCGGCGACGGAACCGCTTTGACCGTTGATCATGATCTGAAATGTTTTATCGCCGAAGCGATAGGCGGCGATGAAGACGGGGAGCAAAATGTAGCGCCACGACTCATCGGCGAAGTCGGCTTTCATGCTGAAGCTGCGCACATGAGACGAGCCGGTATCGCTGTAACACGCGCGCTTTGCTTGTTCGCGCATTCGCCCTTTCGCCGCATCCCACGCGGTGGGCAGGGGGATGTCATACGATTGCGCTTGCCACCCGGCGAGGAAACTTGGATTGTAGGTGGTGAGGTCGTTGAGATTAAACGGATAAAGTTTTTCTTGGATGACCGCGCTTGCCTTCGTGGCGCCGACTCCGAGCATGTCGTTGATGGGGACATTAACGCTTCCGTTTTCCCACTTCCAATCAATCACGGTGCGCGTTCTCCATGCTTTGGCGCTACTGTCGTAATAACTTTCTTGCCGCTCGTAGCCAACTTCTGCTTCCCACGCTGCGCCGATGCGCGCGTCAAACGTCCAAAAGGGCATATACACGCCCACAAATTTTGTCGAGCCTGCCGAACTGGCTAGATCGCTTGGATGCATCCAGCCTTTGCCCAACCATTCTTTTGCCAACTTGCCGCAGGCGTTTGTTTCGATCTTAAACGGAATCAAAAACTTCGGGCGCAAACCGTCGTTGCTTGTGGTGCGAACCGTGACTCGATTGGAAGCGCAGAAGGGGCAGGTTGCGCTCAACTCTTTTGCGGCGATGGAAATATCCGCGCCGCAGGCTTCGCAATGCAATTCTTTTCGCTCGTCACCCCAGCCACGAATTTCTTTTTGCATCGTGGTCATCGTGAATTCGGATTCTTCGGCGTGCTGCCCGACGACCTGCGCTTGAATCGCGCTGCTGTAACCGCAATGCTTGCAGGCCTCGCTCGACGCACCCGGATCATATTCCGTTGTTGCGCCGCACTGCGGGCATTTAAACGTTTGCGCTTCGGGGATTTTTTCTTCTTCGGGCGCGGGGGCGTACACGGTGACGCCGTCTAATTTCGATTCAACTTGTTGATAGCCAACGGGGGGAGACCAGTTCATGATGTTGCTCCTACGAAAAGAAAAAAGACTCTGGCAACAGAGTCTTTTTAAGGAATGATTTCTAACGCCGAACGATCTGCAAGGCGATAAACTCGAAAATCACTATCAAGCGTGAAGATACGGCGGAGTGAAAGCGATTCGGCTACAGCAACTAATGAGGCGTCACCCATGTCCATTGGAGTGTCGTGATATTTCGCCATTAACTCTGCCATGCGAT
>CAKKQG010000181.1 GCA_919901875.1 Anaerolineales bacterium | reverse complement strand
GACGGCGTGCCGCCGATGTTTGACGAGTGGCACAAGAAGATGCACGGCGAGAAAACCGACGAGCCGCAGAAATAGATTTCGTAGAGACGTTGCATTGCAACGTCTCTCTGTCCTTAAATAAAATGACACCTTGAGGAAACTTATGAAAGCAATTGTCTACACCCAATATGGATCACCGGATGTTCTGCATATTCAAGAAGTAGAAAAACCTACACCTAACGACGATCAAGTACTGGTGCGAGTCCATGCGGCTTCTCTCAATCCGGCTGAAGCACACATGCGGAAAGGCGCACTCATGGCTCGTGTCTTTGCCGGGAATGAGTTTCTCAAGCCAAAGAAGACGATACTCGGAGCAGACATCGCCGGACGGGTGGAAGCGATGGGTAAAAACGTAACGCAGTTCAAGCCGGGGGATGAGGTATTCGGGCGCCGGTCTCCTGATGGATTTGCCGAGTATGTATGTGTTAGCGAGAATCCCATAGCGTTGAAACCGACTAACATAACATTCGAGCAAGCGGCGGCTGTCCCCGTTGCGGCAATCACCGCTTTGCAGAGTCTGCGCGATGATGGACAAATTCAGCCGGGGCAAAAGGTTTTGATTAATGGCGCGTCGGGTGGTGTGGGCACATTTACAGTGCAGATTGCCAAATCGTTCGGGGCTGACGTGACCGGCGTGTGCCGAACGCAGAATCGCGACCTCGTCCGCTCGCTGGGGGCTGATCGGGTCATTGATTACACTCAAGAAGATTTCACCCGAAATGGGCAACGCTACGATCTGATTATTGATAATGTGGGAAATCATTCGATTTCAGATTATGTCCGCGCTTTAAATCCCAAAGGAATTTGTGTCATCGTCGGATTTACTTCCGTGCCGTTACTGCTTCAGCATCTCCTACTGGGACGATTGATTTCAAAGATCGGGAGTAAGAAGATCGGTATGATGCTGGCGCACATAAAGAAAACCGATCTGGTCTTGCTGAAAGAGATGATGGAAGCCGGGAAATTAGTGCCGGTCATAGATAGATGCTACCCGCTCAGTGAAGTTTCTGAAGCGTATCGGCGTCTTGAGGAAAAACACGCCCGAGGAAAGATAGTCGTCACTTTGGAACATTAAGGACACACATTTGAATCGCCTGTGATGTGTAGAGACGACCCGCCGGGTCGTCTCCACGTTTATCGGGTCGTCTTCTACGTTTATAATGCAACGGGATGAAAACAATTTTGATCGTGGATGACGAACCGAAGATGATCAAGATCGCCCGCGATTATTTGGCGCAGGCGGGGTACAACGTCGTTGCGGCAACCGACGGTGCTGCGGCGGTGTCGGCATCCCGCACGGCGAAGCCCGATCTGATCGTGCTCGATCTGGGCTTGCCCAAGTTAGACGGTCTCGACGTGACACGCGCCATCCGCAAAGACTCTAACGTGCCGATCATCATGCTCACCGCGCGCGGCGAAGAGTCAGATAAATTGGTGGGACTCGAACTCGGCGCGGATGATTACATGACTAAACCGTTCAGCCCGAAGGAATTGGTGGCGCGGGTGCGCGTGGTGCTGCGCCGCGCCGAAGGGGTTGCCGCCTCTGCCGTGGAAATGATTCGCGTGGGCGACCTGACTCTGGATGTGCCGCGCATGCGCGTCAGCCTGGGCGATCAATCTGTGGAAGTAACGCCAACCGAATTTCAATTACTAGCCGCTCTTGCCAAACAACCCGGAAGAATTTTTACACGCGCCCAACTTCTCGACGCGGTGCATGGCGTAGCGTTTGAAAGTTACGAGCGAGCGATTGACGCCCACATCAAAAATTTGCGACGCAAACTTGAACCCAACCCGCGCGAGCCGAAATATATTTTGACGGTGTATGGCGTGGGCTACAAATTCTCTGATTCATGAATTCACTTTGCTTCGCCTCTTATTTTTATCCACGAAGTTCACGAAGGAACACTAAAAATTTTCTTCGTGCTTCTTCGTGTCCTTCGTGGAAAAGAATGGGGTGGTTATGAGATTCTTTTCTCGCCGCCGTCGCCCGCGTTGGTGGCCCGCTAATCAACCTTGGCCCCCGCCTGCTCGGAAGCACCGGCCCTTCTTGCGGAATATAGGCTGCGTGTTTTTCCTGCTCCCGCTTGGCTTGTGCGCTTTCTTCACCTGGTTGGGCTACGTCATTGGGCGTCAGGGGGATTTTACTTCGCCATACTTGTATGTGCCTCTCGCCATCTTTTTGCTTGTTATCTTCTCGATAGTAGTGCGTATTTTGCGTTCTATCGCTTTTCCGTTAGATGATTTGATTGGCGCGGCGGGGCGGGTGGAGCAGGGCGATTACACCACGCGGGTGCGCGAGCGAGGC
>CAKKQG010000180.1:1789-7591 GCA_919901875.1 Anaerolineales bacterium | reverse complement strand
TCTCAAGGTGGCGGCGTGATCGTTAATAATGCATCCGATTGGGGACTCGTTGGCGGCAAGCGGGCGTTAGTCTATGCCACATCCAAAGGCGCGGTGATTCAGATGACGCGCTCGCTGGCGATTGATCACGGTGAAGATAAGATCAGAGTCAACGCTGTATGTCCCGGCGACACCTTTGTAGATCGTTGGGTCGAGCGCGGAGATTTTGTGAAACACGAATCCGTTGATGCGGGGTTGAAGGCGATGGGCGAATCATTTCCTCTCAAACGAGTCGGCAACGTCGAAGAGATCGCCCGCGCCGTTTTATTTTTAGCCAGCGACGACTCAAGTTACATGACGGGCGTGGCGATGCCGGTGGATGGGGGAAATACGGCGCAGTAGACAAAGAGAGTATAATTTTGGCAGGAGTCCGTTATGACGATTACTTCTCTTCGTAAACCCAAAATAACTTATCAACAGTTGTTGAAAGAGGTTCGCGCACTGCCCCCTCGCCAACAACAAAAGTTGCGCAACGAACTTTGGCAGGCGACTGGCTTGCACTTTATTCGCCCCTCACATTCTGCGGCGGCGATTCGACGTGGACAACGTTTAGCAAAAGCTATTCAAGCCGAATTGGCAAAGACTGTCACTGGCACACTGGATGACACTATGCGGCAAATGCGGGGCAGGTCATGGTCGTCATAGACACGGATATTTTCATTCTGGAGTTTGCCTTTCACAATGATTCGCGACAGGCGATCAACATAGAATTCCTAAAACGTGTTCAGTCGGCTGAACCCGCGATTACGCTTTACAAGTATCTTCTCAATAATTCGGGGTAGGGGCAAGCCTTGCGCTTGCCCAACGGGGCGACCGCAAGGGTTCGCCCCTACATTTTGAGAAGATACCTTTACAACTTGATGGAGATCTTGGGGCAGTTATCTTTCAATCTTGCGCCTGCTAAATTAGATGACTGGCAATCATGGTTAGTAGATGCGTATACCCTGACTGTGATTTGGCCTTTCGATCTTGACGAGCCTCTCCCTGCCGCCGTGTTTTTCCGCAAAGAAATTTTTGATCAACCTTTTACTCGAATGAGACAAAAGCGCATGGCGTTTCTTGATTCGCTTGTCCTCAACTTGGCAGAGCGCACGCCGGGCGTTGAATTTTTTGTGACGTGGAATGCTAAACACTTCAAAAACAAATCATCCATTGCGGTTCTTACCCCTGACGAGTTTCTAAAAACTGCCTCTTGATAAAATAGAATATACGTTCTAAAATGATTTGCGATGGACACGCAAGGTAAACTTCAACTCCTCGCCTCGCAAATGAATCTCGAACCCGCCGAAGAAACTTCGGCGACTGGCTCAGACCGACGTGCTTCGCAAAACCGCGTCGGTCTAGAGACTAAAGGCGCATGCGGTCACTCTCCCAACGAAATTCAAACTGCCCTCAACGAAAACAAAAATGATGCGTTGATGATTCATAACGCGCGTTTACCCGGCGGCAAAACCACGCCGATTCTTAAGACGTTACTCACTTCAGCCTGCGAGCGCGATTGTTTCTATTGTCCATTTCGCGCCGGGAGAAATTTCCGCCGCGCAACTTTTAAGCCGGAAGAGATGGCGAATGCTTTCGCTGAAATGAACAAGGCGAAAATGGTGGACGGAATTTTTTTGAGTTCGGGCATCGCCGGTGGCGGCGTCCGCACGCAAGATAAGTTGCTCGACACCATTGACATCCTCCGCCGCAAGAAAAATTTTGCGGGCTACATCCATCTCAAGATCATGCCCGGCGCCGAGAAAGATCAAGTGCTGCGCGCCATGCAGCTCGCCGATCGTGTCTCGGTCAATCTCGAAGCGCCCAACGCCGAGCGTTTGCCCAAACTTGCGCCGCACAAAATTTTTTGGGACGAGCTCATGCGTCCGCTTCAATGGGCGCACGAGATTCGATCCACGTTGCCCGCGCATCAAAACATCAAAGGCAAATGGCCGTCACTCGTCACGCAATTCGTCGTCGGCGCGGCGGGCGAAAACGATCTTGAAGTGTTAAGCACCACGGCGAGTCTCACCAAACACATCCGCCTCGCCCGCGCTTACTTCTCCGCCTTTCACCCCATCCGCGACACGCCGCTCGAAAATCTTCCGCCGGAGAATCCGCTGCGCGAACATCGCCTCTATCAATCGTCATTTTTGCTGCGCGATTATGGATTCGATCTGGAAGACATGCCGTTTGATCGCGGCGGCAACTTGCCGTTGGATGTTGACCCGAAGATCGCGTGGGCAGCCGCCAACTTAAATGATTCCCCTGTGGAAGTAAATCGCGCTGACCGCCGATCTCTGCTGCGTGTGCCGGGTATCGGACCCAAAGGCGTAGAGTCGATTCTCGTCGCGCGCCGACGTGGACTCCTCACCGACTTGCGCGATCTTAAATCGCTCGGCGTCATCGCCTCGCGCGCCGCGCCGTATATTTTGTTAAATGGCAAACAACCGACGAGACAGTTGAGGTTATTCTAAAATTTTGATTCTTTCCTTTACCCTCCGTTTATTTTTAGCTCTCGCAATCTTTGATATACTAGTCCTCAATGACTTCCCCGGACACGCAACATGAGAACGCCGAACTGAAAGCTCAAATAGCACTCCTGGCAAAACTTGTCGAAGTCAGCGTCACGTTAAGCTCCACACTCGATCTCAAACAGTTGCTTCACTACATCATCGGCGCGGCGTCAGAGATTCTTAGCGCCGACGCCGCTTCGATCTTGCTGTATGACGATAACATGCGCGAACTGCATTTCTCTGCCGCCACCGGAGTGGCGGCAGACGAACTCGCCAAAATCCCGGTGCCGTTAGACAGCAGCGTTGCCGGTGCCATCTTCCGTGAGAATCGCCACGTCATTATTAACGACGTCAGCAAAGATTCGCGGCACTTCAAAACCGTCGGAGAGAAAACAAAGTTTCAATCCAAGACTCTGGTCGGCGTGCCAATGCGTATCAAAGATCGTGTGACGGGTGTGATCGAAGCGTTGAACAAACGGAACGGCAAACCCTTCACCGAAATGGACGCGCGCGTGTTAGCCATCCTTGCCTCGCAGGCGGCAGTGGCGATTGAGAATGCGCGTTTGATCGAAGCCTTGCAAAAAGCTTACGACGATCTAGGCAAGCTGGATAAAATGAAAGGCGACTTTATCGCCATCGCCTCGCACGAACTTCGCACGCCGCTCGGAGTCATTTTGGGTTATGCCACGTTCTTGCGTGAAGAAGCCAAAGGCGAAATGAGCGACTACGCTAAAGCCATCCTCGACTCGGCCGTCCACATGCGCAAGCTGGTCGAAGATCTTACCAACTTGCGTTTCCTCGAAGTCGGGCAGAAGGCTATGCAGAGAGAAAAAATTGATCTGCGCGAACTCTTGACCGAAGTCCGCAAAGAATTGAAACCATTGGCAGACGCCAAAGCACACACGATCACGGTTGAAGCCGGTGACAAGCCGCTCTTGGTGAATATAGATCGCCCTAAAATTTTGAATGCGCTGTCCAACTTGTTGAATAACGCCATTCGCTTCACGCCCGATCGCGGCAGCATCGAGTTGATCTCATTCCAAAAGGGACACGAAGCTTGGGTGCAGGTTAAAGACAGCGGCGTTGGAATCCCGAAGCGTGATCTCGACCGTATCTTTCAAGGCTTCTTCCAAGTGGAAGACCATATGGTGCGCAAGACCGGCGGGCTCGGCATCGGGCTCTCGATTGTGCGCGGCGCGATGAAACTTCATAATGGCCGCGTTTGGGGAGAGAGTGAAGGGGACGGTAAAGGCAGCACCTTTACGGTGACACTACCGCTCGCCGGTTTCACTTCTGAAATTGCCACTACTGGCGGACTCCGACCACCAGCGCCGCGTTAGTTGGCAGATGGCAAATGGCGAATGGCATATAGCGAATAGCGAATAGCAAGTGACGCTAAACAAAAAATGGGCGACTCAATCTGAGTCGCCCATTTGCTATCAGCCATCTGCTATCAGCCATTCGCTATCCGCTTTCCTTTGTCTCACTGCCTCAAACAAAATAATTGACCCCGCTACTGCGGCATTCAACGATTCAACATTTCTTTGCATCGGGATATAAACCGACTCTTGCGCGAGAGTTTTCGCCGAGTTACTTGCGCCTTCGGCTTCACTGCAAACGATCAAGGCGCAGGGTTGAGTCCAATCAACGAGATCGTATTGCGTAGTGCGTATTCCGTGTTCGGCATCGGCGAGATAGATTTTTAGATTTGCTGTGCGCGCTTTGATCTCGTCCCAACTTAACGACTCAATCGGCAAACGAAAATGCGCGCCCATACCGGCGCGGACGACTTTGGGGTTGAATGCCTCAACCGTGTCAGGGGAGAGCAAGACGGCGTCTACGTTTGCGGCGGCGGCGGTTCTTAGTAGCGTTCCCAAATTTCCGGGATCGGAGATGCGATCACAAATGAGAATTAGAGATTGGGGATTGGGGATTGGAGATTCAATCTCTAATCTCCAAACTCCTTTTACGGAAGGCAGGGCTAATACAGCTATCACGCCCTGGGGGTTTTCGGTGTCGGCGCACGCACGCATGATCTGGGTTGAAGTTTGAATCAGGCTTACGCGGCGGCGAGTCAATTCATCTAACAGTTTTCGTGCGCGTTCATCTTTTGTCTCCTCGTAAAACACAAAATCAAAATCGGCATTTGCTTTCAACGCCTCTTCGATCAAACGCACGCCCTCGATCACAAAACGCTTTTCTTGCTCGCGCCGCTTGCGTTGCGTTTGCAAAGCGCGCACTAACTTTACCTGCTCGTTGCTCAAACTGGTCAACATATAGGGCGTATTCTACTACTCGCGGGCAGACCTCCGAGTTCTTTAAGAACTCGGAGGTCTAGAGGAAACTCCCTGTTGACAACAAGATACGGTTAGCTATATTATTAGAACACTAGTTCTAGAGACGGAGAGACCATGACCGCGCCAGCCATGACGATGGATTACCTCAATTTTCAAGCGGATCGCATCGAAGCGATTCTTGCTTCGCATCGCGTGCCGGTTCGGGTGAACGGGGGCGAGGTCTCGCCGCGTTGGCTGCGTTTTCATGTGGCGACTGCGCCCGGCGCAAAGTTGAGCGTGGTTCGTAATTTGAGCGAAGAGATTGCCATGGCGTTGGGCGCGAACACGGTTCGCATCGCGCGCGACGGTGGCGAGTTGGCGGTTGAAGTTCCGCGCACGGATGCCGAGCCTATCTATTTGATGCCCATGTTGGAAACGTTGAATCGACTCCCGGCGCACACAGCCTGCCTCGGTCTTGCCGACGATGGTCGCCCATTGCTTTTGCGCCTGCCTTCACCGGACGTGACTCATGTGTTGGTGGCGGGTATGACCGGCTCCGGCAAAACAGAATTAATCCGCTCGATGATCTTCAGTCTTGCTGTCAACAATCGTCAATCACAAATGCAGTTAGCCCTAATTGATCTCAAGGCGCGCGGTCTTGCTCCATTAGCCGGATTGCCTCACCTCATGTCGCCCATCGCCAGTGACACGGCTTCGGCGACCAGTTTATTGGAAAGAATTCTGGAAGAAATGGATCGCCGCGACAAGAAAAATGTTTCGATGCCGCGCGTGGTGATTGTGGTGGATGAAGTGATCGATCTATTGATGTTGGGCGGCAAGCCGGTGGAGAACGCCCTCACTCGTCTTGCTCAACGCGGGCGCGAAGCCGGTATGCACTTAGTGGTCGGCGCGCAGAAACCGTCGTCGGGTGTTTTGGGTTCGCACTTCAAGGCAAATTTGCCGATGCGCCTTGTGGGTCGCGTGGGCAGCAG
>CAKKQG010000180.1:0-1689 GCA_919901875.1 Anaerolineales bacterium | reverse complement strand
GCGATCATCATTGGTCAACGTTTGAGCAGCGAAGCGATGGCGGTCTTGCTCGGCGTTGTAACCGGAATTGTGTCGTCCGTGCCAACCAGTTTGTTGATCGTGTGGATCGCCACGCGCAACATCTCTAAACGAATTGACGAAGTGGCTCAAGCGATGACGCCGCCAGCCGCTCCCGCGCCGACACCCAAAGAAGACCAGATGCCGCGCGTGATCTTAATGCAGCAACCTGCCGCGCCCGCGATGAATGCATATGTGCCTCAACAAGGTTGGGCGCAGGCGGCGGCATCCCCGATGAGTCCGCCGCGTCGTTTTACCGTAATCGGCGGCAACGAAGAGTCATCAGTTCGGATCAACGAGGTCGAGTAAATACCCAGTCACTTCGTCATTGCGAGCGCACTTCGCGAAGCAATCCAGATCGCGTATGAGATTGCTTCGTCGCACAGAACGCTCCTCGCAATGACACTTGAGTTACGAGGTCGAATAATTATGTGGAATCGTGAAGCGATTGTTGTTACCGCAAAGGAACATGGATACTTCCCCAAAACATTTACCTGGCGCGGACGCCGCCATGCGGTGAGCGCGGTGGAGCAATGCTGGACGGTGGCAGAACACGATTGGATGCGCCGCGTGCTGAAACATTGTTTTCGGGTTCGCATGGGTGAAGCGCATTACGTGGTCTCGCACGATGTTAAGCGCGATAAGTGGTATGTGGAAATGAACAATGAAACAATGAACAATGAAACAATGAACAATGAAACAATGTCAAATACAAAAGGAGAATTAAGTCATGGCACGCAAAAAGAAAGATGAATCGGAAGAAACAAAGGAACAAGGGGAAGTAGAAGTAAAGGAAACAGTGGAGTCGGCGCCCGCAGGAGAATCAACTCCTGTTGCGGAAGCGGCAACCGCCGTTGAAGTTGAATCGCTGAAGCCATCGCGCAAGCGCAACAAAGTTTTAGAAGCGATGATCGAAGCGCTTCCGGCGAAGGCAAAGCTCGATCCCGGAAAACGCGCCGCGTTGGATAAGGCGTTGGGTGATCTTACTAAGAAGTATGGCGACGGCACCATTATGCGACTGGGCGAGGCGAAACACATGGACGTGCAATCAATTCCCACTGGCGCGATTTCGTTGGACATGGCGTTGGGTATTGGCGGCGTGCCGCGTGGTCGCGTGACCGAAATTTACGGACCCGAGTCGTCGGGCAAGACCACGATCTGTTTGCACATTGTTGCCGAAGCGCAGAAGCGTGGTGGCGTGTGCGGCTTTGTGGATATGGAACATGCGCTGGATCCTTCCTACGCTCAAAAGTTAGGTGTGGATGTAGACAACCTCTACATCGCCCAACCGGATACGGGTGAACAGGCATTGGAGATCGCCGAAGCGTTGGTGCGTAGCGGCGCGATGGATGTGGTGGTGGTGGACTCGGTGGCGGCGCTTGTGCCGCGCGCTGAGATCGAAGGCGAGATGGGCGATAGCCATATGGGTTTGCAAGCGCGTCTCATGTCGCAAGCGTTGCGAAAACTTTCGGGCGCGATCAAACAATCGAACACCACCGTCTTGTTCACGAATCAAATGCGGATGAAGATCGGCGTGATGTTTGGCAACCCCGAAACCACGGCGGGCGGCATGGCGCTGAAGTTCTATGCCAGTGTGCGTTTAGATGTGCGCCGCATTCAAGCCATCAAAGA
>CAKKQG010000179.1 GCA_919901875.1 Anaerolineales bacterium | reverse complement strand
GGTTTATTGCACGACCGTGATCAAAACGTCTGAAAATGCAATGCCGCAAAACTTTCTTTAAATTTTACTTGGAGTAAAATCTTCCTTAACCATGTCTACCCAAGTGTTGTTGGTTGAAGATAGTCCGGAGTACGTTGATATGACACGCGAGTTCTTGGCGCTAAGCGGCGGCTATGAACTCGATTCGGTCTCACGCGTGGACGATTTTTGGAACCAAATCACCCAAAAACAATACGACGTGTTCTTACTGGATTACAACTTGCCCGACGGCAACGGGTTAGAAATTTTGCAAGGGCTGGCGGCGCGCAGGATCAAAACGCCGACGGTGATGATCACCGGACGGGGCGATGAACGTATTGCCTCGAAAACCGTGCTGGCGGGCGCGTCGGAATACATTGTCAAGCAAGGGAACTATCTGGCAGAACTGCCAATGGTGATCACGCGCGTCGTCGAGCAAAGCCGTCTGCAACAGGCGTTAGAGGAAGCCGTTACGCGTTACCGTGATCTCTTCGAGCAAGCAGGCGAGGGCATTGTGTTGTGCGCGATTGATGGGACGATTCTGGCGGCGAACCCGATCCTGTGTAAATGGTTGAATTGCTCCAACCAAGATTTGGTCGGGGACACTATTGAAGTGATCGATCACGGCGGCGGTGTTTGGAATTCCACTCCGGCGGCGACGTCAATTCGCGAACGGCTGGCGCAGGCTGGAACGTTGATATACGAATCAACGTATCGCAGAAAAGACGGCAGCACCTTTCCGGTCGAGATCAATGCCAAGGTTGTCCGGGCGCACAATGGCGATCCCGATGGCATACAATTTTTTGTCCGCGATGTGACGGAATTGAGGACGGCGCAGGCGCAGTTAATACGCGCGGCGCGGCTCTCGGCAGTGGGCGAACTGGCGGCAGGCGTAGCGCATCAGATCAATAACCCGTTAACGACGGTCATTGCCGACGCGCAGTTGTTAGTCAAATCATTGCCGCCCGATCATCCGGGCTACTCGTCGGCGGCGGCGATCTTTCAAGCGGGGTGGCGCGCACAACGGGTCGTTCAACGGCTGCTTAATTTCTCGCGCCCGGACGAACTGGCGTTTACACCGACGGATCTTAACGAGTCGATCATGGAAGCGATTGATTTAATCAGCGCGTATTTCGAGCGCGACGGAATCAATGTGCAAGTGAAACTGGCGAAGACGCTCCCGCTGATTCCGGCAAACGGGCATCAATTAGAAGAAGTGTGGATCAATTTGTTGATGAACGCGCGCGATGCACTAACCGAAATCAGACCGGCGATTATCACAGTGGACTCGGAGTTGTGCAATGGGTATGTCGAAGTTAAGGTGAGCGACAACGGTCACGGCATCCCGGCGGCAAGCCGCGCGCAAATTTTTACGCCATTCTTCACCACTAAAGAACCGGAACGCGGCAACGGGTTAGGGTTGTCGGTCTGTCAAACCATCGTCCGCAATCACAGCGGTGAGATTTCTTTTGAGAGTCATGAAAGTAAGGGGACGACGTTTTGGGTTCGTTTACCTCGCAGTCGAAAGGCATAAATATGGGAGACCACATCAAACATCACGTATTAGTTATTGACGACGAGAAGATTGTGGCGGGGTCAATAGAACGCACCCTGCGCGCTCACGATTTCAACGTTGCCGTTGCCACATCGGGCGTGGAAGGGTTAAACGCGGCGCGGCGGCATCGCCCCGATTTGGTGGTGTTAGATGTGTTGATGCCCGGCATAGATGGATTTGAAGTGTGCCGACAAATTCGCGCCGATCCTTTATTAGCCGAGATGCCGATCCTGTTCCTCACCGCGCGCAGCAAACCAGAAGATCGCGTCTTGGGTTTGCGCGCGGGCGCCGACGATTATTTGACCAAACCTTTTAACGTAGATGAACTCATCCTGCGTATCCGCGCCATTTTGCGCCGTGTGGCGGCTAAACAGATTCCCGCCGCGATGACGTCAAATAAATTAAGCGTGCGCAGCCTGACTCTCGATTGCGAATCATTCACGGCGGATAACGGCAACGGACCCGTGCCGCTCACGCCGGTGCAGTTCGATCTTCTGTATTTCTTAATGAGCCGCCCCGGCGAAGTGTTCTCACCGGCAAAGTTACTGCACGATGTGTGGGATTATCCATTTGACGCCGGCTCACCTGATCTGGTGCGGGTGCATGTGAAGAACTTGCGCGAGAAGATCGAACCCGATCCGGCAAACCCGTCGTACATTACAACGGTGCCGGGACATGGTTACACCATAAAGTCTTAGTTTATTTGTGACTACTCAGGCGTCATTGCGAGGAGCGTTCTTCGCGACGAAGCAATCTCAATGCGTGACCGAGATTGCTTTCCGCTCCGCGAAGTGCGCTCGCAATGACGAAGTGGCGGAGTCGTTACACATTTCAATTGCCGATGCAATTCCGACCTGCATGGATCAGTATCCGTGCAGGTTTTTATTTTTTAGCAACTCTTTACAGATTTTAACTCCGTTGACTGATAAAACTGTGTCAGCCATAGACGCAAGATCAGGAGAAACCGAATGGCAAAAATTTTAGTAGTAGACGACGCAGAATTTCTTCGCGTGCGAATCACAAAGATTCTCACCGGCAGTGGACATCAAGTCATCGAGGCAGACAACGGTTTGAATGCAGTCAACGCTTATCGCAACGGACATCCCGACGCCGTGTTGCTCGACATCACCATGCCAGAGATGGATGGACTCAGCGCGCTCAAAGAGATTCGATCCCGCGATCCGAAAGCGCGTGTGGTGATGCTCACTGCGCTGGGGCAAGAATCGATCGTACTCGAAGCTATAAAGTTCGGCGCAAAAGATTTTGTGGTGAAACCGTTCCAACCGGAACGCGTACTCGCCGCAATTGATCGCGCCCTCGCCGCTTAACTGGTATGTTCCCCGCAAGCGCAACATTCGCCTCATCCCATGTTGATTCTGAATTAACCACGCAGACGGTGCGCGTGTTGGTTGTAGATCGTTCTGCCTACACTCGTTTCACCCTCAGCAAGAGTCTTCGCCAGACGCCCGGCATCACCGTCGCCGGTCTGGCCCAAAACGGTGAAGAAGCTTTGGCGATGATCCCTCAGGTGCGCCCGCATGTGATCACGCTGGACGCGCAAGCGCCGCATCACGATGGTCTCTCCACACTTCGCACCCTCATGGTGCGCTATCCCCTGCCGGTGGTTATCCTCAGTAATTTAAATCGCGAGAGCACGCACGAAACGGTTGAAGCCCTCACCTGTGGCGCGATAGATTTTGTGGCGAAGCCTTCTGCCCGCACCAACGTTGCCACCGTCATTGTCGAACTCATCGCCAAAATTCGCACCGCGGCGTTGGCGCGCGTCTTGCCCGCCACCTATATTGAACCGGCGCACGTAGACGCGCACAAGCCTAAACACCCGCGCCCACTTCGCAAACAAGATAAAGTTGTCGTCATCGGCGCGTCGCTCGGTGGACCGCGTTCGCTTCAACGGTTATTGATGAGTCTTCCGGCAGAAATTCCGGCGACGTTTGTGATCGTTCAACATTTGCAAAATGGTTTTACCGAATCGCTCGCTAAGCAATTGGACGACGTATCGCCCTTGGCGATCAAAGAAGCGCAACTCGGCGATACGCTCAAAGCGGGCGCGGCATTGTTGGCGCCGGGTGGATTGCACCTGACCCTTGACGACAATCATCTCATCGTCCTGAACAAATCCAACATTATGAACGGAGTCCGGCCTTCGGTGGATGTGACGATGAGCTCGGTTGCCCACCGCTACGGGGATGCCGCCATGGGTGTGATACTGAGTGGCACGGGCAACGATGGGGTCAACGGCGCAGCAATGATTCGCAAATTCGGCGGGCGAGTCATTGTGGAGGACGAGGCTTCTTCTACGATGTTCGAGTTGCCGCATAGCGTGCGGCAAGCGGGTCAAGCCGATCTCGTCGTTCCCATTGAGGAAATGGCGAACGCGCTCATCAAGATGATCAACGAATAAAAAACCCGCTTCCAGATGAAAGCGGGTTTTGGTTTTAAA
>CAKKQG010000178.1 GCA_919901875.1 Anaerolineales bacterium | reverse complement strand
TCGGCGTGAAGTTAAGTTGCTCGTGCGCTTTGCGTGATGAAACGTTCCAATCATAGAAAACATATTTGGCGAGGTTGGTGGGGTAATACGGTTCTTTGCCGAGTCGGTTGGCGCGGCGCGTTTGGTATTGAGCGAACAACAGCATCACTTGAGATGGGATGTTGAGGCGAAACGACGGCAGCCCGGCGAGATCGCTTATGATTCGATTCGCCTCGTTGTGCGTGATCGGTTCGCCGCTGATGTTGTATATCTCGCCGCTCTTGCCGCGTTGCAGCGCCAACAAAATAGATCGCGCCACATCGGGAACGTAAACGGGAAAGGTGAGCTGCTTGCCGCCATTTATTTTGATCAACAAGCCGCGCATCGGGTCTTCAAAAAAGAGTCTGTTCCAGGCGTAATGACTCCACGGACCGTAGAAGGCACCGGGGCGCAAGATGATCGTCGGCAGCAGCGAGCCCTCGTTATACATCTTGACCATCTTCTCGGCGTAGAGTTTGCTTTTTTGATACGGGTCGAGCGGGTTGCACGGATGCGCTTCGTCAATGACGTTTCCCTGCGGCAAGCCGATGACGGCGACAGAGGAGATGTGGATGAATCGGCTCACCTGATTTCGCGCGGCGGCTTCGAGAACATTCGCCGTGCCTTGCACGTTCACTTGCTCAAAATAATTTTCGTCGCCCCAAAAGCGGAAGAACGCCGCGGCATGAATCACGTAATCGCAACCTTGCATCATCCCGCTTAACGAATCGCGGTCGCGCACATCGCCGCAGACGATCTCAACATTGTTCGCGGCAAGAAAAGATGTGTCGCTGTTTTTACGCGCCAACGCCCGCACGCGGTATCCCGCCTCTCGAAGGAGAGGGATGAGGTGATGCCCCAAGAAGCCGGTTGCGCCGGTTACGAAGACAGAGTGTTGATCCATAAATCGTCGGCAACATTTTTCAAGCCGAGTCGTTCAAGTGTAGATCGAGTCGGCTTGCCCGTCGCCGCATCCCAGCCTTGAACTTTATAATACTCTTTCAACATCATCGGCAGATTGATGGCGACTCCTGCCGCGCCGCCTTCACTTAATGGAGTCAGCAACGCGCGTGGCAGCGTATCATTTTTCACGGTGACACCGAGTCGGTTATTGATCGCCCGCTTCAAGGCCCAACCCCTCTCGCCGCACCGCAAAAATTCTTCGGCGGAGTAATCGAAGCCCGTTGCGGCGTTGATCAACTCACGCGCCGTGTTGAACGGCACGTTGGCAAAGACGCACATCACCAAACTGTTATTAAGTGTGCGCCACCATTGATGACGCGAGACGCTCAACGCTTTGCCGTCACTCGCCGCACGATCTACCATCTCAACTCCGATCTCACTCATCGAGTTGCCGATCTCCACCATAAAATAATCGCTCTGGTTGTGGCACGCGCCGCGCGGTGATGTGGCATACACCAAGCCCATGCCCGTCGCCCCGCGCGGATCGTGATAAGCAACTTCGAGTCCGTTCACCTGCACCGCCATCTCTTCCGCGCCAAAATGTTTCGCCAACGCTTTCGATCCACGCGCCAACAATTCGCCAAAGCCTTCGCGCTTCACCGCGAGATGAATTAATTTTTCAACTGCGTGTGCATCGCCCCACGTCAACTTTAATCCATTCGTATCCTTTGTCGTGATCACACCTTGTTGATACATCATGAAAGCGAGACCGATAGTGTTGCTCATGCTGATCGAATCCACGCCCAACGAATCGCACAACTGACCCAGATGTGTGATGGCGGCGAGATCAGAAATTTCCAAATTGGGACCAAAGCCCACAATCGTTTCGTATTCGGGTCCTTTGCTCTCGCCGCGTTGGTAGTCGCCGTCGGGGAGAATCACTTTGCGCCCGCAGGCGATGACACAAGCGTGGCAGGTCGAGACGCCGCTCAAGATCGTCTCGGACATCGTCGCGCCCGAAACTTTATCAATGGACTCGAATCCACTGCGCGAGAAATAGCGCACGGGCATCTCACCCAAATAATTAAAGTAATCCGATCCGCCCGACGATCCCATTTCGCGCAGCACTTGGCTGACGTTGTCGTTGCGGAGATCGAGATTGGCGCGTGATCGTTTTTGATTAAACGTTGGATCGGCAAAGGACAAGGGGTTGCCGCCGCGCACCGCAATGGCTTTTAAATTTTTTGAACCCATCACCGCGCCCATGCCGGTGCGCCCTGCCACTCGCCCGTGGTCGTTCAAGATGAGCGCATAAGGAATCAAGCGTTCACCCGCCACGCCAATGCACGCGACACGCGCCAATGAATCCCCCACTTCTTTTTTGATTCGCGTTTGCGTCTCGTAGGTGTCGCCGCCCCACAAGTGAGAGGCGTCTCTTAATTCAATCTTTTCGTTTTTAATCCACACATACAGCGGTGATGAAGCACGACCTGTGAACAAGATTCCATCGTAACCGGCAAAACGAATCTCGGGACCAAAAAATCCGCCGCAGTTCGATTCTGCCCAGATGTTTGTTGCGGGAGATTTGGCGCACACTACGTAACGCCCAACTGCCGGACCCGACGAGCCAGTGAGAGGACCGGTTAAAAATAAAAGTGGGTTGTCAGGTGAAAGGGGATCGAGATCAGGGGTAAGCGATTCGTAAAGCAGTTTCGCCGCCAGCGACGCCCCGCCGACGAAGTCGCGGAAAAGTTGAGGGTCAAGAGTCCGCACCCCCGTTGTGCCGCGTGTGAGATCAATTGTAAGAAGATTTCCACTCATTGAATCGTATTCCGTGTTTCGTATTGCGTATCACGGAATACGCATTACGTAATACGCTTTTCACATTACGCCGCAAATTCCGAATCGATCTTCGACGTGCATTTCACAAACCTCAACACCGTCGGCACGTTGCGCATCATGTAGACCATGTTGCCCGTCACTTTAAGTTGACGCGTCATCATCGCCTGCATCGGATCGAGTTTGCCCTGCACGATTTTTTGAAAGACGGAGAAGGGCGCGGCGAGAAGGAACGCCGCTTTCTTTTCGTTGAGGTCGGCGACCTGACGCGCGTCACGGCATTTGCCGTGCCACAAATCCATAAACATATAGATTGGGCGGGTGTGCGCGCCTTCGGCTTCGACGACGAATGTCAGATCACCCTCCCAGTTGCTGGCGATCTTTCCATATTCGTCATCTGAATTTAAAACTTCTTGCAGGGCTTTGATCCACGCGTCTGAAGGAAAAAGAATTGACATAATGACTCCAATGAACAATGAGACAATGAGACAATGAACAATGACAAATGGCAAAAGCGTAATAACTGATTACTGATAACTGATCACTATCAACTGTCTCGCCCGGCCGCACTCAACGCCTCTGCCGACATGGTGACGTGGACTTTGTGTCCCGACACCGGCGACAGTTCTTGAAGCAGTTGAGCGATCTTCCAACGTTTATCGTGCATATCGTATTGCATCTGATACACAAACGTGGTGTTGCCGAGTCGCTGACGATGGACGAGCTTCCTCTTCCAATATTCCAATGTGCTGATCGTGCGCGCGGTTTGGCGGTCAAGGAGCAAACAGCGCAATCCATCGGATGAAAAATGGCGTACGGCGAGTTCGTGAGAGGCGGCAACCACTGATGAAATGCGCGGCTCACGGTTGTGCATGAGCGACTCTAAAACATTACGCTGATGTTGAAGATACGCGCCGCAGGTGTAATCGTCCACGCGCTCGGCGAAGCGCCCCCAATTAATGGCGCTGGTGTTCAGCCAGTCTTGCGATTGACGATAATCCCAGATCACTTGCTCGATCACTTGCGGCGGCGCCATCCATTCCGCTTTTTCACCGCCACCAGCGTTGAGGCGCGTGAGATGATCTGCCCACGGCACCATGCGCGGCGCGGCGAGCCATGCGGCAATGAGGAGAACGCAGAGGAGGACGAGGAGGACGGCAAGCATAAAGAGATCAGAGACACCTGCCCCCGCAGCAAAGCGGAGCGGGGTTGGAGATTAGAGATTGAACATGAGCGCCCCCGGCGGGGCTCGAACCCACAACCTCAGACTTAGAAGGTCTTTGCTCTATCCATTGAGCTACGGGGGCGATAACGCTATTATACTCAGCGAAACCATTTTTTGCGTTTTGCAAAGAAGGCCTTCCCGATAATGTCATGTTATATTAAGGACAGGAAATAAACATTCTTTCACTATGGCAGACTTTTTACTTTGGCACGAACTCCCCGAACAAGATCGACTAGAGATCGCAGAACACTTCAAGCATCTTCCGCCCAAAAGATTGTCTGTGCCCGATTTGGAAGTTGGCGCAGTGTTGGTGCAGTGGATGCTTTTGCCCGATTCTATTGAGGCGACTGAAATTAAGCCTTGCGGCAACGGCGTGGAGATGTTTCTACAAAACAAGCGCGACAACCAGCGTGAATACTTGCGTTTTTATGTGTCCGCTCCGCCCGTCACTATCATCTACGACATAATGAAAACGCTGAAAGGAAGCGATTATAAAAAAGCGCGGATATATTCTTTAACAGCGATTGGAGAAGATCAGCGTCAACTTGGCAGCCAATATCCTCCCCTCTTCGAAATCGTAGATGGTGATCGATTCATGTCGCACTTGGTGGATGTTCAACAACGCTTAACTCAGGCGTCCGCTTGGCAAACTCCAGCAACACCTACGAGTTCGCCAGATGCGCCTCGCAAGCCGGAAGCACCCCTTTCTGCAACGAGTTCCGAATCGCAAAATAAAGTTAGCAAGCGTAAAACTTCTCGTCCACTACGACCGAGCCCGTTGATTCTTGTGACATCCATGCTTGTGTTGATTATGATTGCTGTTGTTGTTTACTTCATCGCAACGCATCTTCCAATAAATACTCCAACCCCTTCGGTAACCCACACAGTAACTTCTACCCACACGCCCACGTCTACAGCTAGTTCAACTATTACGTTTACTCCATCTCAAACTTTCACTCCGAGTATTACGCCTACGAATTCCACGACCCCAACTGTTACAAGGACTTCCTCACGCACTGTCGCACCAACATTAATACACACGCCTACTGCGACAAAGAAGCCGTAAACAAAAATGTCAATTCTCTAATCTGTAGCCAACGCAATGCCGCTCACGTTAAATGAAGCTGGGGCGAAGTGTCCAATTTATTTATCAGCCTCGCCCGAAGTGCAAGGGGTGAGTGGAAAGTATTTACCAAACACGGACGATTTATATCGTCCGTGTTTGTTTTAAGTTGACGCGTATTCTATCGGTAAGCCCCTTTTTGAAAAGTTTAAATCACTTCAATGTAAACCGATCTAAACTTGCCAGCGCTTTGCCATCTTTTGCACTATG